>NZ_JANSJD010000012.1:0-92619 GCF_047462395.1 Synechococcus sp. H55.7 | reverse complement strand
ATCTCTCCTCTCCCATCCCTCACCCCCGGCCCCTCTCCCATCCCTCACCCCCGGCCCCTCTCCCAGAGGGAGAGGGGGGTTAAGGAGTTGCCGCCGGTTGCAGGGCGCGATCCAGGAGTTCCATCGGGTGATAAATGGGGATCCCGGCTTTGCCCTGCAGGTGCTTCTGGATTTGCAGGCGGCAGCCGATGTTGGCGGAGACGATCCCCTGGGCACCAGTGTTGAGGAGGTTGGCCACCTTCTGGGATCCCAGCTCATCTGCTATCTGGGGTTGCAGCAGGTTGTAGACGCCGGAGCTGCCACAGCAGAGGGCGGCATCGACGGGATCCCGCAGCTCCAGCCCCGGAATCTGGCGTAGCAGTTGCCGCGGCTCTTGGCTGAGGCGTTGCCCGTGCAGCATGTGGCAGGCATCTTGGTAGGCCAGCACCAAGGGATCCGGCTGCAGGGGGTACAGGGGAGCAGTCAGCCCCACCTGAGCGAGAAACTCCTGGATATCCTTGACTTTGGCCGCAAACTGGGCCGCTTTCTCGTGGTAGTCGGGATCCTTGGCCAAAAGGTGGCCGTACTCCTTGAGGGTGTGGCCGCAGCCGGAGGCAGTCACCAAAATGGCATCCAGTTCGTAGCCGGCAAAAGCATCCACCATCTGGCGGGCTAGGGCTTCTGCCTGCTGCAGTTGCCCTTGGTGGTGGGGCAAGGCCGCACAACAGCCCTGGGCAGGCGGGATCACCACCTCACAGCCGTTGTGGGTCAAGACGCGAATGCTGGCCTCGTTCACCTGCGGGGTAAACAGGCGCTGCACGCAGCCGAGGATCAGCCCCACGCGAAAGCGGCGCTCGCCCACCGCCGGGATCTGCTCCGGGTAGCGCTTGGGCAGCAGTTGCTCCACCTCCAGAGGGGGCATGAGCGATTCCATAGCTGCCAGTCGCGGGGAGACTTTTTCCAGCCCTTGGCGGATCCAGGCGCCGATCCCCATCTTCTGATAGAGCCAAAGCGGCCAAAGCAGAGGCCGCAGCCGCTCCGGGTAGGGGAAGAGGAAGAAGATAAATTGGCGGTACAGGCGATCCCAAAGACCGCGTGGGTAGTTGCGCTCGATTTGCGGGCGGGTGGCGGCAATCAGCCGGTCGTAGCGCACTCCTGAGGGGCAGGCGGTAACACAGGCCAAACAGCCCAGGCAGGTATCGAAATGGGAAACCGTGGCCACCGAAAGGGAAATCTGCCCCTGATTGAGGGCGTCCATCTGATAGATGCGCCCCCGCGGCGAGTCTGTCTCCTTGCCGAGGACGCGGTAGCTGGGGCAGGTGGTCAGACAAAACCCGCAGTGCACACAGGCATCGATTAGCTTGGGATCCGGCGGATCCAGGCTGTCAAAACTTGGCCCTTTGGATAAGCTCATTGGCCTCGACCTGTTCTCAACACTTCATCAACCCCGCAAGGAGAGGATTGGCCGTTCGGGGATCCCGCCGTCTCCTTTTGCTTCCGGGTTTTTTTGCATCTTAATCTGGGAACAGAGCGGCTGAGACTTCTATCCAGATCCAAACGCTCTTTGCATCCGTACTACCCTAGAGAAGGGACTTACCCGACCGATTTCTCCTCGTCGATCATTTCCAATGCAAGTGCAAGACCTCCTCACCCAAGCTCTTGTGGGCGCAGCTCTCTCCAGTTTGAGCCTATCTGGAGCGGCTTTGGCCCAGCCCAACCTGCGGGAGCTGCCCCCCGATCTGGCCGAACAGCTCACCACGGAGCAGATCTTGCAGGCCTGCGCCGCCAACCAAGCAGACACCCTGCCCAGCCCCTTCCCAGACGTGGTGCCGACCGATTGGGCCTACAAGGCGGTGCTCACCCTCTACTACTGTGGGGCTTACCGGGGGGCCATTCCCCCGGAGAGCTTCCGGCGCTACCTGGAGCAACAACGGGGATCCCAAACTTAGCTCCCTGTCGGATACATCTCCTGGATGAGGTGGGCATAGCGCTCGGCTACCGGGTTGCGCTTGATCTTCAGCGTCTGGGTCAGGAGGCCATTTTCCACGCTCAGGGGCTCTGGCAAAAAGCGGAAGTCGGCAATTTGCTCGTGGGGCCGGTAGCCGGGACGTTCCTGGATGCGGGTTTGCACCTCCCGCAAGATCAACGCGCGCACCTGCGGGTGGGCCAGCAGCTCGGCCTCAGCAGCCGGGATCCCTTGCCCGGCGGCCCAAGCCTTGAGGGCGTCCAGGTTGGGGTAGATGAGGGCGGCCAGTTTCTTTTGGTCCTGGCCGACAATTACCATTTGGCTGATGTAAGGGGATTGCAGGCAGGCATCTTCCAGCGGCTGGGGCTCGACGTTCTCTCCGTTAAGCAGCACGATCACGTCCTTGGCCCTGCCGGTGATCACCAGTTGCCCGTCGGGGGTGAGCCAGCCCAGATCCCCTGTTTCAAACCAGCCGTCGGGGCTGAGCACCTGGGCGGTCGCCTCTGGATTGTTGTAGTAACCCATCATCACCTGCGGCCCCCGCGCCAGGATCAGCCCCTTCGCACGGGGGGGCAGCGGCTGCCGGGTTTCCGGATCCACAATGCGAAACTCCGTGCCTGGCAAGGGGGGGCCAGCCGTGCCGCGCACATTGTTGTCAGGACGGCGCGCGCACAGCACCGGCGAGGTTTCCGTGAGGCCGTAGCCGTTGAGGATGGAAATGCCCACCACCTCGTAAAACAGATCCAGATAGGCGGGCAGGGATCCGCCGCCGCTGATGGCCTGTTGAAAATTGGGGCCTAAAGCCTGCCGCACCTTGCGGTAGATGAGCGCATCGGCCAGGCGGTGCACAGGCCAGAGTAGCCCCTGTTGCAGGCGGGCCCCCACTCGCACCCAAGGGCTGACGCCGTAGTGCAAAATCGACCGGTTGCCGGCTATCCGCCCGGCGAGCACGTAGCCTTCGCTGGCCGCCATCAAGGTGCGGATCAGCCGCTGCATGAGGGGGCTTTTTTCCTTTAATTGTCTCTGGATCCCTTCGTAAACCGTCTCCCAGATGCGGGGCACTGCCACCAGATAGTGGGGCTGCTCCTGTTGCAAATCCTGCTTGATAAAGCGAGGGTTGGTATAGACCAGCGTACAGGCCTGGCTGAGGAGAAAATACTCGCAGGCCCGCTCATAAGAATGCCAAGTGGGCAGAATGGTCAGCACCTTATCCCCTGGCCGGGGCTGTACAACCACACTCAAGTTCTCCACCTGGTGCATCAGGTTGCCGTGGCTGAGCATCACCCCCTTGGGGCGACCAGAGGTGCCAGAGGTGTAGATGATGGTGGCCAACTGGGATCGCTCCAGCCGCGGCGGCTCGTAGCGGCCTTCCCGCCCTTTCTGCAGCCACTGAGAAAAGTTCAATACTCCTGCCTCTTCTTCATCGGAAAGCAGCAGCAGCCGCTCCAGGCCCAGCTCCTGCACAACCGGCTGCACCCGCCTCAGGGTCTTCACATCCTGGGCAATCAAAGCCGTGCTGCCGGAGTGGCGCAAAATGTAGCCCAGCTCAGCCGGATCCGCCACGGCGCTGCGGGGCACATTGACCGCTCCCGTAAACAGCGTGGCCAGATCCGCCATCAGCCAGCGGGGGGAATTATCGGCAAAAATGGCCACCCGATCCCCGGGGCGAATGCCCAAAGCTTGCAAACCGGCAGCCAAGGTCTGAATGCGGCGAAAGAGCTGGCCATAAGAAATCTCAAAGACTGGCTGGGCATGGGGATCCCTGAGGGCAGTGTGATCGGCAAACTTTTCGGCCAACACTTGCCAGATGTTGAGCAGCGTCGTGCTAGCGGGGGTAGCAGCAGCGGAGACAGTCGTCATAAATCTGTACCCTAAATCACATTTACAGTCTAGTGAACTTGGGCTTTTTCCCCAGACACCCCCAGGACAGTTCTTAATCTGTCACCAAGTCCAACTCCGTCCCCTTGCGGGGAAAAGGTAGGGATCAACCCACTGACGCCCGCGGATCTGGACGAGCTGTTCGAGGAGTTTCCGTCCCCTTGCGGGGAAAAGGTAGGGATCAACGGCCGAGATTGACCTGTCCGAGGTGGGGATGGTGGGGTTTCCGTCCCCTTGCGGGGAAAAGGTAGGGATCAACGCGGCACCAACCGCCTCTTCCTGGTGCCAAACAACGTTTCCGTCCCCTTGCGGGGAAAAGGTAGGGATCAACGGATGATTATCCGGACATGGGCGTACGCGGGGTGGGGTTTCCGTCCCCTTGCGGGGAAAAGGTAGGGATCAACTTCGAGGCCTTGGACGAGGCCTCGGCGGAAGTTTTGTTTCCGTCCCCTTGCGGGGAAAAGGTAGGGATCAACCGCGAAGGGCTTGAGGTTGAAGGCCCTACCCAGAAGAGTTTCCGTCCCCTTGCGGGGAAAAGGTAGGGATCAACACGCCACCCGTACCGCCGTCAAGAGGGTCGTCATGCGGGCCCTGCGTTTCCGTCCCCTTGCGGGGAAAAGGTAGGGATCAACACGAAGAATCGCTCTGGTCCATGGTCGCCCTGCGCGCCGTTTCCGTCCCCTTGCGGGGAAAAGGTAGGGATCAACCCGACTCTCCTGCCTCGACCTGTCTGGACCCCGCCAGTCGTTTCCGTCCCCTTGCGGGGAAAAGGTAGGGATCAACGCGGTGAAGCTGGCCGGCAAGGCATCCGGAGAAGTAGAGAGTTTCCGTCCCCTTGCGGGGAAAAGGTAGGGATCAACGTCGGGGTCGGGGTCGGGGTCGTCATCGTCCGGCTGTGTTTCCGTCCCCTTGCGGGGAAAAGGTAGGGATCAACCCCGCGGGTGTTCGGCGGAAGTTGGGACGAGCGCTGGCGTTTCCGTCCCCTTGCGGGGAAAAGGTAGGGATCAACCCCGATGGACGGGAGTTGCCCTATCCGCCACCAGAACCCAGGGTTTCCGTCCCCTTGCGGGGAAAAGGTAGGGATCAACACCGGGTGGCGGCACACCCGCTAGGGCCCTTCGAGAAAGGTTTCCGTCCCCTTGCGGGGAAAAGGTAGGGATCAACTTGGGAATGCTTGCGGGCATTCCCAATTTTGATATCCAAAGTTTCCGTCCCCTTGCGGGGAAAAGGTAGGGATCAACGAGATTGAGGTAGCAAGACTGGCCGACATCCTTAGGATGGAGTTTCCGTCCCCTTGCGGGGAAAAGGTAGGGATCAACCCTCGTCCAGCAGGGCCGCCACTGCCCCGACCAGGTCGGCGAGGTTTCCGTCCCCTTGCGGGGAAAAGGTAGGGATCAACATAGTGAGGGAGAGCGCATTCCTGCGGAATATATATTGGCGTTTCCGTCCCCTTGCGGGGAAAAGGTAGGGATCAACAGTCTACGACCGCCTCGCCGAACACCTCGGCGAACGCGCGTTTCCGTCCCCTTGCGGGGAAAAGGTAGGGATCAACGCCCCAGGCCCGCTTGCTTGGTAGATAGACGTATCGTTTCCGTCCCCTTGCGGGGAAAAGGTAGGGATCAACCCCGTGGCTTCAACAATAATGGTTGAAGCTATCTGGCTCTAGGTTTCCGTCCCCTTGCGGGGAAAAGGTAGGGATCAACGGTTCCCCCATGTACGAGCAGATTCTGGACTACCTGGACGACGCTACGTTTCCGTCCCCTTGCGGGGAAAAGGTAGGGATCAACAATGTTTTTTGGAGACAGAACATGGCAAAGTACCTTGTTTCCGTCCCCTTGCGGGGAAAAGGTAGGGATCAACAGGGGAAACAATACCTCAAGGGCTTCGCTCCGGTGGCCACGTTTCCGTCCCCTTGCGGGGAAAAGGTAGGGATCAACCGCCAGGAGCGTATCCACCCCCCACGCTTCGCTTCCACCGTTTCCGTCCCCTTGCGGGGAAAAGGTAGGGATCAACCCCCGCCCGGCTCTGGAAGTCGGGCGGACGCAGCCTTTTGGGTTTCCGTCCCCTTGCGGGGAAAAGGTAGGGATCAACAAAGCCAGAACAAGAAGATGCTCAGTATCTACACAGACGTTTCCGTCCCCTTGCGGGGAAAAGGTAGGGATCAACGTCGGACTTGTATCAAGCCCGACTCCAAGAGGCGGTGTGGGAGTTTCCGTCCCCTTGCGGGGAAAAGGTAGGGATCAACGTCTGAAGCCCCTGGCCGTATCACAGTCGTCCGGGGGTTTCCGTCCCCTTGCGGGGAAAAGGTAGGGATCAACGGAATGTCCCACCGCCGTAGCACCAAGCCCCCCCTACACACGTTTCCGTCCCCTTGCGGGGAAAAGGTAGGGATCAACCCCAGAAGCCCGGCTACGAGAAGGCGCTGGTGGGGTTGTTTCCGTCCCCTTGCGGGGAAAAGGTAGGGATCAACGCTCCAGCTGGCGGACCTTCTCTACGAAGGCCGCCGGCTGATGTTTCCGTCCCCTTGCGGGGAAAAGGTAGGGATCAACACTACACGTATCTTGGCGACGACGACTCCCCCAAAACGTTTCCGTCCCCTTGCGGGGAAAAGGTAGGGATCAACAGCTGAAGGAAGCGCATATGAAGATAATTAAGGAGCCGCTAGTGTTTCCGTCCCCTTGCGGGGAAAAGGTAGGGATCAACCTTGGCCGGGCCGTAGAGCTCCGGTTGGGCGACGTCGTTTCCGTCCCCTTGCGGGGAAAAGGTAGGGATCAACTTGGTGCGTCTTGCTGGAGCTGGAAATACCCAGCTCCTTCGAGTTTCCGTCCCCTTGCGGGGAAAAGGTAGGGATCAACGGTGGCCGGTCAGGGGCGTGTGGTGACGGTGTGTGGGCGGGTTTCCGTCCCCTTGCGGGGAAAAGGTAGGGATCAACTGCGCGTGAGGACTGGGTACCGAAAACCCAGGAAGTTTCCGTCCCCTTGCGGGGAAAAGGTAGGGATCAACACGGGCCCGCTGGCGGTATTGATGCTTTCGGTATCTACTGTTTCCGTCCCCTTGCGGGGAAAAGGTAGGGATCAACCCGCGACACCAGCTGGGTCTTGCCGTGTCGCGGCGGCATGCAGTTTCCGTCCCCTTGCGGGGAAAAGGTAGGGATCAACCTGTCTTTTTAGTTTCAGAGGATTTGGTTTGCCGTTTCCGTCCCCTTGCGGGGAAAAGGTAGGGATCAACGAGACGTTACGGTTCGCGAGGGTGAAGATCTCTTCATCCTGTTTCCGTCCCCTTGCGGGGAAAAGGTAGGGATCAACACTTCGTGGACTGCTTGTGCGAGCTCCTGAGCGCCGAGCGTTTCCGTCCCCTTGCGGGGAAAAGGTAGGGATCAACACGAGGAAGGGGAAGTTTTAGAGACGAACCTAGTCCTTGCCGTTTCCGTCCCCTTGCGGGGAAAAGGTAGGGATCAACCAGTAGGCCTGGACGTCACCGTCCGGGAAAAGTCTGTGTTTCCGTCCCCTTGCGGGGAAAAGGTAGGGATCAACTGCGTAGCGGTGGGATATGACACCATCGAGCGCACAGTTTCCGTCCCCTTGCGGGGAAAAGGTAGGGATCAACGCCGGAGCGGGACGAGGAAGTTACGTTGGGGCATCGTTTCCGTCCCCTTGCGGGGAAAAGGTAGGGATCAACCCGGCGGCTTCGGGTCGTACTCGCCACCTTCGGTGTTTCCGTCCCCTTGCGGGGAAAAGGTAGGGATCAACGCCAAGGGGAAATTGTTGTTCAGGGGAGCGGTGTTGCGTTTCCGTCCCCTTGCGGGGAAAAGGTAGGGATCAACCCTACCCCCGGAAAAGCTTGAATCCATAAGGTTTTCAAGGTGCGTTCGCGAGGGAGTACGGAGACTTCCCGACACAGATATTAACATTGTTCTGGCGGATGAGCGCAAGTCGGGAAATTTGCTGTTTTAAGAGTATTGTGCCGCATTTTTGTGTCAATTCCGGCAAGAGCTTCTGGTTTTCTCTTAAAGACTAGAGCGGGCAAAGAAAGGCCAGCAATCGCTCGTCCCGACGGATCGCGCACAAAACTTTACAATTTTGGCCCTCCCCAACCCTTAGGGGTTCAGCTTTCCGGGTTGTCGAGAGACTTTGCGGCAGCAGGCTTGGCAACAATCTCTTGATGAAAGCTGGAAGTCCTTGGGAAAGTGGGCCAGGATCGAGGTGGAAGCCTTCAGGGATCCGCGATCTTGTGCAATTGCGGCGCAGCATTCGAGCAAAATCCCCGCGGCCCATCATCTTGGGAGGGTGTAGGCCAATGGTCAGACTGTTCTCATCTTTTTTTAGGAGGACTGCCGACCCAGGGATCCGGGCTGCCGAGTTGGGGGCTCCTGAGCCTGCTGCTGGCGGTGGGGAGAGGCAGGCTTGTCCTTTTGCTGCCCAACGGGAACGGATGGTGAGGGAGCAAATCTTGCAGCGGGGGATCCGCGATCCGCGGGTGCTGGAAGCAATGCGCAAGGTGCCGCGCCATCTTTTCGTTCCTCCGGAGCTGCAGGATCGCGCCTACAGGGATTGCCCGCTGCCCATTGGCTACGGCCAGACGATCTCTCAGCCTTACATCGTTGCCTTTATGACCGAGGCGGCCCGCCTCACCCCTGAGTCGGTGGTGCTGGAGATCGGCACCGGATCCGGCTACCAGGCGGCTATTTTGGCCGAGCTGGCCCGACAGGTATATAGTCTGGAGCGTTTGTCTCCCTTGGCCGCCCGTGCCCAGCAAACCCTTGCTGCCTTGGGCTACCGCAACGTGGAGGTGCGCCAGGGAGATGGCTATCAAGGTTGGCCGGAACACGCTCCCTACGACGCCATCGTGGTCACGGCAGCCCCCCCAACCCTGCCGATGCTGCTCCTGGATCAACTGGCGGTGGGGGGCCGGTTGGTAGTGCCGGTGGGCGAAAGCCAGGGATCCCAATCCTTGCTGATCCTCCACAAAACCCCAGAAGGGGTGGTGCAAAAGGGCGCTTTCCCGGTGCAATTTGTGCCCATGGTCTAGGGCAGGGGATCCTCAGGAGGCGGCCCAGAGCCGGGCGCGAATTTGTAGCGCCAACTGAGGGCGGTCGGTGATTAGCCCCTGAACCACGGGATCCTCCCCAGGCGGGCGCAAACAGAAGGCCATGATCTCCGGATCGTTCACCGTCCAGACGTAGAGCGGGATCCCGGCCCGGGCTGCCGCTGCCAAAAACGGCAAGTCCAGCCAAGCGTAGTGGGGAGCGAGAAAGTCGGCCCCCAGCTCGCGGCAATAGGCCAACAGGGATCCCTGCTCTTCCCTCGGCGGCGCTTCCACCAACAGGCCAACCTGGGGGGCGGCCCCTTCAAGGTGCGGGCGTCCCAGAAGAGTTCTCACCCGTTGCACCACCTGGGGCAAAAAGGAAGTGATCACACACTCTGCAGGGGTCAAGAGCTTGCCGATAAGGGCGAGGATCTGTTCTTCATAGCCCGCCTCTTTCAGCTCGATATCGAGGGCAATCCTGCCCCTGACGTGGAGCAGCGCTTCTTCCAAGCTGGGAATCGAGGGCTTGCGGGCGCGGATCTCAGCCCACGTGAGCGCCGCCAACGGCTGGCCCTCCAGCTCGGCATCGTGAAAAACCAGCGGGATCCCGTCGCCGCTGCGGCGCACATCCAGCTCGATCCCGTCGGCCCCGCCTTCGATGGCCGCCGTAAAAGCGGCCAGGGTATTTTCCTCAACGTGGCTGTGATCCCCGCGGTGAGCGACGATCCGGGTGGGAAAGCGATAGGCTGGAGGAGTTGAAACAATCTCTGTAGCCATGGACGCAGCCGAAATTGCCGCCTTAAAAGAGCGCATCAAGCGCATTCGCGAGCGCCGGCCAGCTTTGGTCAAGCTTTTGGAAAAGCCAGACCTGGGCAGCTTGCGCATCGATGTCAACCAGGCCCTCGAGGAGATCGACGAGCTGCTGCAAGAGTTCGAGCAGACCTTTGGCCCGCAGGACTAGCCGGCCCGGGCCAGCTCTTGCAACTGGGCCAAGACCTCGGCGCTGTGCCGAGAGGGATTGACAATTGGGTCGATGGCCCGCAGGATCCCGTCAGGATCGATCAAAAAAGTGTTGCGCAGAGCCATCTCCCCCATCCAGGAGCCGTAGGCGCGGCTAACGGTGCCCTCAGGATCGGAAAGCAAAGGAAATTGCAGCCCCTCTGCCGTGCAAAACCGCCGGTGGGAGTCCACCGAGTCGGCGCTTACGCCCACAATCTGCGCCCCCAGAGCCCGAAACTTGGGCAGATCCTGCTGAAAGCGGCGGGCCTCGATCGTGCAGCCGGAAGTGAAGTCGCGGGGATAGAAGTAGAGCACCACCCACTCGCCGCGAAAATCCGCCAGCCGCCGCACCTGGCCCAACTGATCCGGCAGCTCAAACTCTGGGGCCGGCGCCCCGATCTCCGGCAGGGGAGTGGTGCCCCACTGGGCCAGGGCAGACTGAACACCCACAACGCTCACCAGCAAAGCCGCAAACAACCCTGCCAGGCCCAGCCAGCGCCCAATCCTACCCACCACTTTTTTGACAATCACGGCAACACCTCTCTAGCTCCCCCCTTCCAGTTTACATAACTTTACGTCAGCCACTTGCAGAGCAAAAGCTGGGGCGGGATCCCCAACCACTGCCAAAGTTGAGAGGTGCGCTGGACGGGAGTGTAGCGCAGTTGGGCATAGAGTTGTCGAGCGGGCAGATTGTCCGCCACCACGTGCAGATGCAACTGGCGATAGCCCCAGCCCTGCACCACCCCTTCGGCGCTCAGCAAAAGCTGCCGGGCGATCCCGCGCCGCCGCCAAGCGGGCAGCACCGCCAAGTTGGAAAGATAGGGATACTTGCCATGGGCCATGCGCCGCAGAGAGATCTCGGCAGTTCCCACCACCTTGGCCCCCACCGCCGCCGCCAGGCAGCAATAGCAGGGATCCCTGGCCGCCAGCTTGAGGCGCAAATCTTCGCGGATCCCTAGCTTGCGAATCGGGTAGATCCAGCGCTGCAGACCCAGTGGGGGGTGAAAAGCCTGCGCGAGAACCTCGGCTAAGGAATCCAGATCACCCGACGTAGCCGGATAAACCACAAGGGAAGGCAACACGCATCAACCGTGGGCATCCCTATTATTTTGCCAGACAACTTGCAAACCATAACAAGCGGCGGCCCTCTAAACAGAGCCGCCACTGAACTGGTAGAACTTGACCCCAGAGAGGAGAACCACCCTCTCCCGCCGCAGACCAACTGCAGCGCAAATTGACCCAGGCTTATTCAGTTGTCCTGTCCTAACACGTAACCGATCCGAGCACTCCAAAAAATGGATTCAACAAATTGGTTAGCAAACAACACTCTGGAAACGAGGATTTTTGAGCCAATGCCCGTGGGTGCTCCAAAACGCAAATCAAATCTGAGGCTTACGATCAGATCTCCAGATCGCTAGCGTGGCAGGCTGAGCCATTGATGCGATAGACATCATCCGTAATGGGCTGGTAACCCACTTCCACCAGATCGGATTTGTCAGGAGCAAATATGCGGATAACTGCTCTAGCAATCTTTGACAGAAAAGCAAACATAGCAACCTCCTGAAAGCGAGAGTGGAACTATGAACTGAGAGAACCTCGAAGAATTGCTAAAGCCCGCAGCCCTTGTCCCACTGAGCATTGGCTTCACCTTGCCAGAGCCTGCAGGTTGAGAGCACCTGAACCCGATCACCGATTTTCCTACTTGCACTCGCTCATGCGTGGAGACTCAAAATAGCCGGCTGAGCTTCTCGATCTGGCAAAACCACTTGAGAAACTTGCTTCCGGAAGAGTACTTCCCTGCTTCCCTTCGTGGCCTCTACAGCAAACCCAACAGCTATCTGCTTTAACTCCCATGTTCTACTTCGAGGAAAACCTGTCGTAGGTACCAGGTGCTCTGCTTGGCGAGACATCCACTTCTCAGAAAAGCCTGCCGCAGCAACGGATCGGAAGTTGAGATCAAACTGTTGACTGACGGAGCCTTTTGGATTTGATTGAATCGAGAAGCGGTGTCTCGCGTTTGATGGGGATGAGATATTATCCTCCTCGCCTGAATCACCACACCCATAATCTAACCTGTAATCGATCCCGCTTCCAAGGGCAGCAACCATTCTTAACGGGCTGGATCATTCCTTTAACTTGGTCTTTTCATCTCTTTTTGATGTAGCTCAATAGAGGGATCCCTGCCTTCTGGATTGGGGCTGCTTGGCCTCTGACCAGCCCAATCTCTCCCCTTCTTCTAGGGAAACAAGCCGGCTCTATCCGGGCCTTAAGTTATAAAAGAAAAGTTAAACTAATTCCGAGGTTCACAACGCAGGATCAGCAGGGAAAAGTAGGGGGGGCGATAGTCGGCCAATCCTTCCAGGGTGGGGAAGAGAACTTGCTGCGGCCAACCGGCCCAAACCACCAAGCTGGCCTGCTGCAGCCAGCCTCTTGCCGCCAGCCACTGCCAAACCTGAGGATAGACGGGGGCCACTTTCATCAGCACGACCACGTCCGCCCAGGCGCAGGCCGCCTCCAGCTCCGCCAGGGCAAAGAGAGCAGGCAAAATCGCCAATTTCTCGGAGCCGAGCGCCAAAGGGGATCCGAGGGCGGCGGCGGCAGCCAGGGGAGAGCACACCCCCGGTACGGCCTGGATGGGCAAGTCAGGGATCCGCTGCTGCAGGGCCTGGGCCAGGTAGGCAAAGGTGCTGTAGAGGCCCACATCCCCTTCACACACAAAGGCCACATCCTCACCCCGTTCTAGAAGCGGGGCCAGCTGCTCGGCAGCCGCTTGCCAGGCCGCCTGCAGAAGCTCAACTTGGGTAACAAAGGGCAGATGCAACGGCAATAGGGTTTGTTCCGGTCGCAGCCAGGGGCGCACGATTTGATAGGCTAAACCCGGCTGGCCGATGGCGTTCTGAGGGCAGGCCACCCAGCGGACGGCGCCGAGGATGCGGGCTGCTTTGAGGGTCAGCCACTCGGGATCCCCGGCTCCAGCACTGATCCCCCAAAAAGTTCCCAGGCCCATGTATCAGGCGGTTTCTGGATTGCCCGCGCCTTCCTCCCTCAGGCGATCCAAGGCTTCCTGCAGAGAGTTGCGCAAGGACAAAAACTTTTCTAGCCGCACCAGTTTCACGGTTTGGGTGACGCGGGGGTTGCTCACCACCTGAAAGATACCTCCACGGCCCTGTGCCAGCTTGGCCAATTGCACCAGGGCACCGACGCCAGAGCTATCGATGAAGTCGATCCCCGTCAAATCCAGGATAAGGTTGGGGGATCCCTCTTCTAAGTATTTGGTGACCACCTTAACAAAGACCGGCTCAGAAAAGGCATCCAGAAGGCCCGTCAGGTAAAAGACCTGGCAGTTTTGCAGCGCTTCGTGGCTGCCGCGCAAGCTGACCGTCAGAGACAGAGGTTCCGGAATGGCTTTTCTCCTTTTGTCTATCTCGACAGAAGATGGAGGCCCGATCTCGGGCGTGGAGATAGCTTAGCATCCCTGCGGGCGAGACGGTATTTTTCCGCGGGCAGGGGATTGCGGCTGGGGGCAGGGATCCCTTCTCTCTGTCCCCTCGTGGCAGGCCGGGAGTCCTTGGGTAGGATGGGGGCAGCTTCCCCTATTTCAGAGGAGGCCGGCCTGCGGGCCAAACAGGGCTTCTCAACTGGGGTGGTTCGGATCCCTGAGGGTGGGTGTTGGGCGAAGATCAGCGCGAGAAAGAGCAACGATTTCCCCTCTCCTCCAAGACCTGGATTGGGGTGGGGGCGGGGCTGGGTTTGGGCTTGACGGCTGCTGCCTTGGGCGCCGCCTGGGGAATCGGGGCGTATCTTCAAAATCAGGTGCTGCCCCAGGTAGAAGAAACCCTCTCGCAGGCGATGCGCCGGCGGGTGGAATTGGGGGAGGTAAGGTTTGTGGCCCCTTGGCAGGTGAGGCTGGGAGAAAGCCACATCGAACATTTGGCCAGCATCGGCTCTATCGACCTCAGCCCCGACTTTTGGACCTGGCTACAAACAGGCGAGTGGGTGCTCAACATTACCCTGAACCGGCCCCAGTTGCTGCTGATGGAAACGCTGGATCGCGGCTGGGCAGATGTGCAGTTTCAACTTCCAGAAGGGGAGGGATCCCTGCCCTTGCAGGGGCTGAACGTCCGTTTGCAGGAGGGATCCCTGACGGCCATCCCTTTGGTGGGGGAGCGGCGCCAGTTTGACCATCTGCAGGGCCAGGTGCAGGTGTGGCTGAGTGCTCCGCCGGGGGGAGGGAATCGGGCCAGTTTCCAGCTCTCGGCGCGGCTGCGTCCTCTGCAGAGGGAAGGAGGGTATCCCTTGCAGCTTAGGGGGGTGGCGGATTTCGCCCAGGCTTCTGGCGCGGTGACGCTGGCCGCCCAGCGTCTGCCTTTAGAGCTGCTGCCCAGCGTCTTGCCGGCGGCGCCCTTGACCGAGGTGGAAGGGGAGACCAGTCTGGATCTGCAAGTCCTCTGGGGCGGAGAACGCCCTTGGGAGTTGACGGGGCAAGCCCAGGTTCAGCAGGCGCGGCTGGGGTTGGAGAGGTTGCCGCATCCTTTTGAAGAGGTGAAGGGCTCTGTTCGCTTTACCCTAGAGGAGCTGGATCTGCAGGGGGTGAGCGGTCGCTTTGGCCAGCTCTCTTTCGGGGATCTCAACGGCTCCATTGCCTTCGGCGACAACGAGGGGTTCAATCTGCAAGCTGTCATGGCTCCAGCCAGTTGGCAGCAAATCCAGGAGACTTTCAACTTTGAGCTGCCGGTGGCGGCGGCAGGGGTGGTGGCGGGATCCCTGGCGGTTACTGGGCCGCTCAAGGGGCCGCAGATCCAAGGGCAGTTGCAAGGGATCTCGCCGGGGCAGGTGGATCGCCTGGCGGTGCCGGAATATGCTTTTGGCTTCCGCTGGGCCGACCAGACCTTGGCCTTTGAGGAAATTGACCTGAAGGCCGCCGGCGGACGCATCCAGGGATCCGGACAACTGCAATGGGCTGCCGGCTTGGCGGGCCAGTTCAATTTGCAGGTCAGCGGGGCCGACGTGGAGCAGGTGCTGGCCCTCTACGACCTCAACCTGCCGCGGCGGGGCGAGCTGCCCTGGGCGGGGCCGGTAAGTGCTCAGGTACAGGTGGCGCTGACGGGATCCCGGCCCCAGGTGGAGGCCACCTGGGAAACCCAAGGGGGAGAGATTGCCGGCAGAGGACAGCTTCAGATCTTGCCCGAGGCGGGGGGCTGGGCGGTGGAGGTGCCGCAGGCCGTGTTGGAGCTGGGCGGGGGCCGGGCCCAGGTGGCGGGAAGGTGGGCGGCAGGGCAACTCCAGGCGCGGCTGGCTCCCCAGGATCTGCCGCTGGCCTTTTTTAACCCCCAGTGGCCGGGATCCCTCTCCGGGGAGCTGATGGCGCAGATGAACACGGCGGAGGCGGCGGAGGTGGGTTTCCTGGCGGCGTTGCGAGCGCAAGGGTCGCTAGCCCTGTCCCAGCCTTTGGGAGAGAGGGGATGGCCATGGGTTGACGGCATCCGCGGCCAGCTAGCTTGGGAAGGATCTGACCTGCGTATCCAGCAGGCAGAGATCTTGGCCGGCACCACCCGCTTGGCCAGGCTAGAGGGACGGATCCCCGTCGACCCGCAGACGCTGCAGGTGGGATCCCTGGATCTGAACTTTGCCGCCGACGGGATCCCCCTGGCAGAAGTACCCGGCCTGCCGCCGAGGGTGGCAGGAGTGCTGCAGGGATCCGGGCAGCTCCGCGGCTCCCTGGAGGAGTTACAGGTGACGGGGGAGGCCCAGTTGCGCGGCTTGCAGGTGGGGGAGGTAGCCTTTGCCGACTTGGCTGGGCCCTTTAGCTGGTCTAGCCAGGGGACGACGGTGGAGCTAGCGGGGGCACGGGAGCGGCTGGCGCTGCAGTTGGATCCCCAGTTTCGGCCCTTGCAGTTCGAGCTGCGGCGGGGCGAGGCGGAAGTGCGCGGCCAACGACAGCAAGATGAGCTGCAGGTGGTGGCGAACCGCTTGCCGCTAGCTTGGCTGGGGGGGGTGGCTGCTGGGGCATGGGCCGGCTTGCAGGGAACCCTCGATGGGGAGGTGGCGCTTGACCTGGCCAGTGGCGCTGCTCAAGGTCAAGCTGCGGTCGAGGGGCTGCGACTGGGCAATCTCGAGGCGCAGGGCCTTGCAGTGGATTTCGCTTACCACCCTGGAGACGACTCTCGCCCCGCTCGTCTGACCCTTGCCCAAGCCCAACTGGAGCTGTTCCAGAGCCTCTACACCGCCAGCGGTACTTTGGAGCTGCCGGCGACCTCTCTGGATCCCACCTCGGCGGCTCCCGTTCCCCAAATCGACCTGCAGATCAGCACCCGCCGGGGTCGCCTGGAAGATATCATTTCTACTTTCAAGTGGCGGAAGTGGAGCGATATCACCAGCCGCGGTTTTCGGCTGCCACCTTTGGGCCCTGCCGCGGTGCTGCGGACGGATCCGGTTGGTCTGCCCAACCATCCCCTCTGGGAGCAGCTAGAATACTACGCCCAGATCCTGGCTGCCCACCTGGAGGCCCTGGCCAGCCGAATGGATCCCCGCATCCCGCCGCCCACCAGCTTGCGGGGGGAATTTCAGGCTAGCGTCAGCCTCGTCGGCAACCTCAACCGGCCCAGCGTCAGCTTTCACCTGGAGGGCCAGAATTGGCAAGCGGAGGAGTTTGGTGTTGAAAGCCTCACCGCCAGCGGCAGCCTGGTCGAGGGGGCGGTGGTGTTGCAGCCGCTGCTGTTGCGCAGTGGGGAACGCCAAGCCCTTTTCACCGGCAAGTTGGGCCTGGAGGAACAGTCGGGATCCCTGCAAATTCAAGGGTTTCCTCTGGCTTTGCTGGATCGCTTCCTGCCGGATGGGCTGGAACTCCAAGGGGATCTCAACCTGGATGTGGAGCTGGCAGGCAACCTGCGGGATCCCCTTGCCCGCGGTTCCCTGACGGTGATGAACGCCCAGATCAACCAGGTGCCGCTGCAGGAGGTGGGGGGACAATTTGACTACCACCAGGGACAACTGCGCTTGGAAGGCGCCCTGCTGGCCAACGGCGACGAGCCGATCCGCCTCTCTGGCCTGGTGCCCTACACCCTGCCCTTTGCGAAGGTGCGGGCCGCCTCGGATCAGATCGACCTCAGCCTGCAAGCCGAGAATGGCGGCCTGCGCTTGGTCAACCTCTTCACCGACCAGGTGCGCTGGGAGGGCGGCCAAAGCCAACTGGAGCTGGCTATCCGCGGCACCTTGCGAGAGCCCAGCCTGCAGGGGAACCTCAGCCTCGGCTCCGGGATCCTCAAACTGGCCGCCCTGCCGGAGCCCATCACCGACCTGACCGGCCAAATTGTCTTTAACCTCAACCAATTGGAGGTGCGGGAGCTGCGGGGCCAGTTGGGGGGCGGATCCCTGTTGGCCAACGGCTTTTTGCCCGTCAACTCCCGCGGCGCCCTGCAGAGGGACGAGACCTCGCCACCCTTAACGCTGCAACTGCAAGGGATCCAGCTCAACCTGCCCAACCTCTACACAGGCCGCCTGGAAGGAGAGGTGACGGTGGGCGGCCTGCTGCTGCGGCCTTTGCTCGAGGGGCGCCTAGAGGTTTCCCAAGGGATCGTAGATGTCAGCCCCCGTCCTGAAAAAGGGGAAGCGGCGGCAGCTCCCGCAGACTCGACTCAAGCGGATCCCTTCTGGCAGCCGCGGCTGAACGGGTTGGAGCTGGTCTTGGGGCCTGGGATCCGCGTGCAGCGCCCCAACCTATTTGAGTTCAACGCCAGCGGCAGCTTGCGCCTGTTTGGCACTCCCCAAGATCTACGTCCGGCGGGCACCATTGCCCTGGAGCGAGGCCGCGTCAGCCTGCCCATTGCCAACTTTCGCCTGGATCGCTCCCGCCCCAACACCGCCACCTTTGACCTAGACAACCCCTTCGATCCTTTTTTAAACCTGCGCCTGGTGACCCAAGCCTTCGAGGTGTATCGCTTTCCCCAGGAGCTCTCTCCTTTTGAGACCAACCGCACCCTACCGGGATCCCAGCAGAGCATCGAGATCTTGGCCACTGTCAACGGACGGGCCAGCCAGCTTGCGGCTGCGGATCCCCGCAACGGGGTTTTGACGCTTTCTAGCAGTCCCAGCCGCTCCCCAGAAGAGATTGTCGCCCTGTTGGGGGGAACAGCTTTGGCCCAACTGAATCCAGAAGCCGGGGTGGCCGGACTGGCGGGAACAGCCCTACTCAACGATGTGGTGGAGACGCTGCGGGACACCCTCGGCTTGGATGAGGTTCGCCTCAGCCCCGTCCCCCAGGTCGATACCCGTGCCCCCAGACGTTCCTCGGTGGGCCTGGCCCTGGAAGTGGCCCGCGATCTGGGGCCCGCCACTTCCCTCTCGGTGCAGCGCAACCTGACGGATCCCTTTCAGCCCACCCGCTACAGCGCCCGCTACCGCCTCAACGAACAAACCCTCACCCGCGCCACCACCGACCTCGAGGGCAACAACGCCATTGCCATCGAGTTCGAGACTCGCTTTTGACGGGATCCGCCCCAGCCAGACTACGGTTTGTTATGTTACATCGTTATTGCTACGCAACACTGTCGCGAATGCGCGCAGAGCGCTCTCCCCAACTCCCCTCTCCCTTTGGGAGAGGGGCCGGGGGTGAGGGTGGGAGAGGAGCCGGGGGTGAGGGCAGCGGCGCCGAGTGCTTGGGTAGTGGCGAGAACCGCTTGGAGACTGTCTTAACCTAGGTTGAAGTGGCCATAGTTTTTCAACGGCTTTTGGACGGCCAGGGATCCCTTGAACCGGACTCCGTGACTCCTAAAGATAGCTAGAATAAACACCTACCTGTGTGAGCCTGGAAGATCGAAACAAGCGGCCAACCTGCGTTCCCCCTTAGAGAGTTGACAAGTGAGTGATCCAATCTGCCCAACCATGAGGAAACAACAAGTATTACAATTGCTCGGCGAGCAATTTGCCGAGATTCAAGAGCAGTTTGGCGTGCGGCGACTGGCCCTGTTTGGCTCAACCGCTAGTGGCGAGGATCAAGCCGGCAGCGACATCGATATCCTAGTTGAATTTATTTTATGGGTAAAGCCGACTCCAAGCATTACTTGAGTCTGCTCTTCTACTTGGAAGATAAACTTGGATGCTCCTTAGACCTTGTCACCGACAAGGCTCTGCGCCCCGAACTCCATCCATTGATAGAAAAAGAAGCAATCTATGTCCCGTGAATATCTGTGAAGTATCATCTAAACCAAGAGCCAATCTAGAGATAGCGGCTGATGTCTTCTCCCTGTTCTGCCAAGAACGACAAAGCCCGGAAGCGCAGCCCTACCACCTGATCGTAGAAGGGGTTGAGCTTGCACATCGGTGGAATGTGCATTATTTTGTGGCCAAGCAACACCACATCTCGCTCGAAAGGACAGCGAGCCGGGATCCACCGACACAAAAAGTGGGCCAGCCGGGGATCCCCAACTTCAATGCTGTCAATTGCCGCTCGAATTGGTTGCAAGGGCGCCTGCAGCCAGTCGTGCAGGTGAGCCGCAGGCTTGAAGTACGTGGAAGTCATGGAATCCGTTTGCTCCTCTGAAGCTTTGCGCGCACGTTGCCAAGAAATCGTGGTAGAGCCCATAAGCTTTCACCTCAACACCTCAAGGGTGTTCGCTCTCTGCAGCAGTCATGCTCTCCTGCCCGGGTTTGTATCTAGGGAAACAGGAAGGCGTTTCTCTCCAGACTCAGTCTGCCTTCCGCGGCCAGAAACTTGCCTGGGTAACACAAAATCTCTGCTCAAGTTTGTAGAGGTACACATTTTGTATTCAAAAGTTAACCTGCAACAAAAACTACAGAATTGACCGCCTTGGCTGGCGAGCTGCCAGGGCTTGGGGATCCAGCTCAAGGCTGTTGTCCCTATTTCCAGGATGGAACAGAGCTTGGGCCTATGGTAGAGGGATCCCCGCACCAAAAGTTACCTTGAAGCATTGTTTTTCTTTATGATCAATATTTTCTCAAGATGTTGTTGTCGAGAGTTACAGGAGATAACGAGCAAGGGATCCCGGCTGCTGGGCACTCTACAATTCCAGGAGAGGTTCCCAGCGAGTGAGAAGCGGGCAGGGGATGGGGATCTCCTTTTTGTTACCTCGGTCTTTCTTCAGAGGCTGCTTATGAAATTGGCCTATTGGATGTATGCTGGCCCCGCCCACATCGGCACGCTGCGGGTGGCCAGTTCCTTCAAAAATGTCCACAGCATCATGCATGCTCCCCTGGGGGACGACTATTTCAACGTGATGCGTTCCATGTTGGAGCGGGAGCGGGACTTTACCCCGGTAACCACCAGCGTCGTTGACCGGCAGGTGTTGGCGCGGGGATCGGACGAGAAGGTGATTCGCAACATCGTCCGTAAAGATGGCGAGGAGCAGCCGGATTTGATTGTCGTCACCCCCACCTGCACCTCCAGCATTTTGCAGGAGGATCTGCATCACTTTGTGCGGCAGGCGCAGTTGGCCAGCCGCTGCGACGTGCTGCTGGCCGATGTCAACCACTACCGGGTCAACGAGTTGCAGGCCGCCGATCGCACCCTGCAGCAGATTGTGGAGTTCTACATCAACAAAGCCCGCAAAAGCGGCGAATTGGACGGCTTAGCCCAGAAGACAGAACGTCCTTCCTGCAACATCCTCGGCATCTCCAGCCTGGGCTTTCACCACGCCCACGATCTGCGGGAGTTGAAAAAGCTGCTGCGGGATCTGGGTATCGACCTTAACTTGGTGATCCCGCAGGGGGCCAGCGTCCACGATCTCAAGCATCTGGGGCGGGCCTGGTTCAACGTGGTGCCCTACCGCGAACTGGGGCCGATGACAGCTCGCTACTTGCAGGAGCAGTTTGGCACGCCCTACGTGGAGATCACCCCCATGGGAGTGGTGGAAACAGCCCGCTTCATCCGCCAAATCCAGCAGGTTCTCAACGAGCAAGGGATCCCGGTGGACTACGAGCCCTACATCCAGGAGCAGACCCTACATGTTTCCCAGGCGGCCTGGTTCTCCCGCTCCATCGATTGCCAAAACCTGACCGGCAAAAAGGCGGTGGTTTTTGGGGATTGCACCCATGCGGCAGCGATCACCAAGATCCTGGCCCGCGAGATGGGGATCCACGTGGTCTGGGCGGGCAGCTATTGCACCTACGATGGCGAGTGGTTTCAGGCGGAGGTGGGCGGGTATTGCGATCAGGTTCTGCTGACGGAGGATCACACCCGTGTGGCCGATGCCATTGCCCAGGCGGAGCCTGCTGCTATCTTCGGCACCCAGATGGAGCGGCATGTGGGCAAACGGCTGCGGATCCCCTGTGGGGTGATCTCCGCGCCCATCCACGTGCAGGATTTTCCCATCGGCTACAAGCCCTTTTTGGGCTACGAGGGCGCCAACCAAGTTGTGGACTTAATCTACAACTCCTTTACGCTGGGCATGGAGGATCATCTGCTGGAGGTCTTCGGCGGCCACGACACCAAAGAAGTGATCCACAAGAGCCTGAGCGCCGATTCCGATCTCATCTGGACGCGGGAGGCCCAGGCGGAGCTGAACAAGGTGCCCGGCTTTGTGCGGGGCAAGGTGAAGCGCAACACCGAAAAATTTGCCCGCGAGCGGGGCTTGGCTGAGATCAGCGTGGAGGTGATGTACGCCGCTAAGGAGGCTTTTGGCGCTTGATAGGGATCCCCTCGGCAACCTTTAACAACCTTTTGCTCTGACGTCTGCCTATGCGGCTTTTGGTTACGGGCGGGGCAGGATACATCGGCAGCCACACCTGCAAAGCTCTGGCGGCTGCTGGCCATCTCCCCATTGCTTACGACAACTTGATTTACGGGCACCCCTGGGCGGTTCGCTGGGGGCCGTTGGAAATCGGCGACATTGCCGACCGCGAGCGACTGGATCAGGTGATCCGACGCTATCGACCGGAAGGGGTGATCCACTTTGCCGCCTATGCCTATGTGGGTGAGTCGGTCAAGGATCCCGGCAAGTACTACCGCAACAATGTGGCCGGATCCCTGAGTTTGTTGGAGGCCATGCGAGATCACGGGATCCCGTACATTGTGTTCTCCAGCACCTGCGCCACTTACGGGGTGCCAGAGCGGCTCCCCATCCCTGAAAGTCATCCGCAATGTCCCATCAACCCCTACGGCCAGAGCAAGCTGATGGTGGAGCAGATCTTGCGGGATTTTCGGGCTGCCCACGGGATCCAGTCCATCAGCCTGCGCTACTTTAACGCCGCCGGCGCCGATCCCGACGGCGAAATCGGTGAAGCCCATGACCCGGAAACCCACCTGATCCCTTTGGTGCTGGATGCCGCCGCCGGCCAACGTCCCCACATCACCGTTTTCGGAGATGACTACGAGACCCCTGATGGCACCTGTATTCGAGACTACATCCATGTCGCCGACCTGGCTCAAGCCCACGTGTTGGCAGCAGAGGCGCTGGCCTCTGGCCGGCCCGTGCAAGCAGCCTATAACCTGGGCAATGGCCAAGGCTTTTCCGTCAGGGAGGTCATCGCCGCCGCCGAAGCCGTGACCGGACAACAGATCCCGGTGCAAATGGGAGCACGCCGACCGGGGGATCCCCCCTGCCTGGTGGGCGATGCCGGTGCCATCCTGCGGGATCTCAACTGGAAACCTCTCTACAGCGACTTGGCCGAGATCATTCAAACAGCCTGGCGCTGGCACCAGAAGCGGCCCTATTTTGCCAAAGGCACATCCCTGCTCTAGGAGCACCTGAATGGACAACACAGATGCACCCAATAGCCTCTTGGTTGTGATGACCACGGTGGGATCCGAGGCCGAAGCCCACCGCTTGGCCCACACCTTGGTGGCCGAACGTCACGTGGCCTGTGCCCAGATCTTGCCCGGAATTACGTCCTACTATCGCTGGCAGGGATCCCTGCAGACCGATGCTGAGTTCCTCCTCCTGTTCAAATTGCCCGCGACCGCCTATCCTCGGCTCGAACAACGGCTGCGGGAGCTACATCCCTATGAAGAGCCGGAGATTCTGGCTATCCCAGCCAGCCAAGTGAGCGCCACCTATTTGGCTTGGGCCCGCGACCAGGTAGGGTGAAGAATAGCACGACTCCAGCTTGGCCATGATCGCTCTCTATCCCGGTAGCTTCGATCCCATTACCCTTGGGCATCTCGATATCATCGAGCGGGCCAGCCGTCTTTTTTCCAAGGTGATCGTCGCCGTCTTAAAAAACCCCAACAAAACCCCCCTCTTCAGCCCCGAGCAGCGGCAGGCCCAGATTAGCCTTTCCACTGCCCATCTGAAAAACGTTGAGGTCGATACCTTTTCCGGCTTGACGGTGGCCTATGCCCGTCAACGGGGGGCAAAAGTCGTTGTGCGTGGCTTGCGCGTCCTGTCGGACTTCGATGTGGAGCTGCAAATGGCCCACACCAACAAGCTGCTGGCCCCCGAACTGGAAACCCTCTTCCTCGCCACCGCCAGCGAACACAGCTTCGTCAGCAGCAGCCTGGTCAAGGAGGTCGCCAAGCTGGGCGGCCCCATCGACCATCTCGTGCCGGCGCCGGTGGTTCAAGATCTGCGGGAGCGCTTTCCCCTGCCCTGAGGCTTGGGCAGCCGAATTGCCAACTAAAATTCAAGCAGTTGCATCCCTGCCGCCGCCGGGTCAAACCCTGCCGGAAAGCAGGTGCTGTGGTTGTACTGGGAGCCACTCAAGTTGGCTCCTTCCAAACGGGCTCCCTCCAGGTCGGCATAGCGCAGATCGGCACAGCGCAGATCGGCATTGGCCAGATTGCTGCCGCGCAGGTTGGCATAGCGCAGGTTGGCCCCATGCAAATCGGATCCCTGGAGATCGGCGTGCCGCAGATCTGCCCCCCTCAAAAAAGCGTACTCTAAGCAGGATTGGGGAAAATGGCGCTCTCCCCGCTGGTAGCGGCTGAGCAACTCCGCGGCCCCTTGCAGAGCACACTGAGCAATGGTTTGAGTCATAATACTTCTCCCAAACGAGACTTGAGACCCTATCTCTATGCTCATCTTTATCATCGGGTTGAGTGGGTTTTGATCATCCCTGCTTAACAAATGATTTCATTTTTTGAGTCGATCGTTGCCCCAAGTTTTTTCGGAAAGATCTATCCTCGGAGATATCGCAGCTTGCCCAAATTGCGGGTTTGTGCGGCAATGTTTCTTAATTGTTTTTGTGAAGGATACTTAACGTCTGGGCTTATCGCCCAAGACAAACTGCGCCGGCAAGGCAGGCTAACCTGATCTTGCTGGGTTGTAGGGATCCCTCAACCTCTCCTTTTTCTCTGCAATCGATGTTTAGGATGTTCGCCCTTTTTCAGCCAGAGACCTATGCCCAAACGTAAGCGAATCGGGATCCTCACCAGCGGCGGCGATTGCGGCGGTCTCAACGCTGTGATTCGAGCGGTGGTGCGGCGGGCCCGCGACTACGACATGGATGTTTACGGCATCAAAGATGCGACGGCAGGACTGATGGCCCGACCGGTGGAGGCGGAGCTGCTGGATGTCAAGCGGGTTTCCGGCATTTTGCGCTACGGCGGCACCATCCTGGGTACGGTGAACAGGGGCAACCCCTTCGCCTATCCCATGCCCGATGGCAGCTTGGTGGATCGCTCGGCAGAGGTGATCACCGGCTACCACCGGCTGGGCTTGGATGCTTTGATCGGGGTGGGCGGGGATGGCAGCCTGGCCATTCTCCGGCAATTGGCTCTGCAGGGGGATTGGAACTTCGTCGGGATCCCTAAGACCATCGACAACGATGTTGGCGCCACCGAGTATTCGGTGGGGTTCAATACGGCTCTGAGCGTGGCTGTGGAGGCCCTGGATCAGCTCACCTACACGGCCATCAGCCACAGCCGGGTTATGGTCATGGAGGTGATGGGGCGGGATGCCGGTCACATTGCCATCAGCGCCGGCATTGCCGGGGGGGCGCATGTGATCTTGATCCCGGAGATCCCCTACAAGCTGGAGAATGTCTGCAAAAGGATCCTCGACCGCAAAGAGCGGGGCAACAATTTCAGCATTGTGGTGGTGGCGGAGGCCGTTCCCACCGAGTCAGGCGAGCCCATAACCTACACCAACAGCCTGGGGCAGTCTCTCTACGGTGGCATTGGCCATTATATTGGCAACGAGATCGCCCTGCGCACCGGCATCGAGACGCGGGTGATGGTTTTGGGCCATCTGCAGCGGGGAGGCACCCCTTCGCCGCTGGATCGCCTGCTGGGAGCAGCCTTTGGGGTGGCGGCTGTGGACCTGATCGCCCAGGGCAAGTACGACCGCATGGTGGCCTGGCAAAACCGGCGGGTGGTGGATGTGCCCCTGGCAGAGGCCATCGCCCAATACCGGCGGGTGGAGGTGGATGGGGCTTTGATCGCCACGGCTATCGGGTTGAATACCTATGTGGGCGAGGTGGATCCCCAGCTTCTGCGCCGCCTTTCCCCCTGAGCAAGTTACCGCCGGCAGAGACAATCTTCCGCCGATATCGGGGAACCTACACCACATCTGGC
The DNA here is from genome assembly GCF_047462395.1 of Synechococcus sp. H55.7. Taxonomy (NCBI): domain Bacteria; kingdom Bacillati; phylum Cyanobacteriota; class Cyanophyceae; order Synechococcales; family Synechococcaceae; genus Synechococcus; species Synechococcus sp. H55.7. Next base: position 67,306 of record NZ_JANSJD010000012.1, on the reverse strand, counting down.
TTTGGCGACCCAAGCGCGGGATCCCGTTCACCGGACGGCGAAACTCCAAGGTGACCGAAAAGTGACCACCTGTAAAGGAGCAGCAGAAGGTTCTGGAGGAACGGCGGGATCCCACGGGTATCGGGAGGCGGGGTCTAGGTGCCGAGAACGGCTTGCAAAGACCCCACATCGCAGTAGTACACCTGATGAGGGTGGGCATACCCCTTCAGCTCTACGGCCTGCTGCGAGAAGCAGGTTGCTGCCTGCCCCAGTTGTTTGGCCAAGCAGATATAGGTGTCGTGGCTGATGGCCAAGTCGGTGTTGAGGGTGCGGGTGGCACTCTCGATGCGAAAGGCCAAATTCACTGTATCTCCCAAGGCCGTGTACTCCTGGCGAGTGTTGTTGCCCACCTGGCGCACGATCGCCGAGCCGGTGTTGACACCTGCCCCCAGCCGGATGGGAGAAGGCAGGGGAAACTCGCCGTTCAGGTGCTCGGTCATTTGAAACAGCTTCGTCATGGCCTGCAAAACCGACTTGACGTCGAGATCCATTCCCGGCGCTGCGGCTTCCAGGGGAGCTGGGTTGGCTTGGGGCGCGTGGAACCAAACGGCCATGATCGCATCGCCAATGTATTTATCGACCGTGCCGCCGTACTGCTGAATGATATCTCCGCCCCGCCGGAACCAATCGCCCATCACCTGCGACAGCAGGCGCTCGTCCAGTTGTTGGGTCAGTTGTCCGTAACCGCGCACATCCACCACAGCCACCGAGATCAGCCAGCGGGTTTGCAGAACCAGAGTGTCCGACGGTTTGGCCGCAGAACTGGGTTCTGAGCTGGCCAGGGATCCGCTGTGAAACTCGAGCTGGGATTGTCCAAGGGTGAGGTGATCTCCATCTTGCAGCAGGGTGGGAATGCTGACGCGGCGATTGTTGACGAAGGAGCCGTTGCGACTGCCCAGATCGATGAGATAGACGCTGTTGTGGTCGAGGTATTGCAGCAGGGCATGTTGGCGCGAAACGCTGGGATCGGTTAGGACGATGGCGTTGTCTTCATCGCGGCCCAGCGTCCAAGCGGTCGCTCCGGAGAGAATGTACTTCCTCTGGCTGCCGTCCGGCTCTCTCAGGACGACATAGGGTGCGGCGGCAGATTCGCTCGTGAAGCTCATGGCAAGAGGGATTGTAGACGCGACCACACTACTCAATACGATACCCCGCTCGCCTTCGGTTATCGGGGCGGGCTCTGAGAATGGGCTTGGCGGGGAGCTGACCCGACCGATATCATTTTGTGTAGATACATTAAGGTGTATGCTGGATCCTGCCCATCCCATTCCTGCTGAGCAACAGCCGCTGCGGCAGTATGCCGAGCTAAGGGAGTCTTTTCCTTTCTCCTGGCCCGCTTTGGGGTGGATTCCTTATCTCCGGCGAATCGGCGCTGTTTGGGGAGCGGTCGTGCTGGCGGTTTCCCCGCTGGCTTGGAGCAGCTTTGCCGGGGACTGGGGCCACTTCGTCTCTGGGTCTGTGCTGGGGGCCAATGCTTTGCTCGGCCTGGTGTTGCTCCATCTTTATTTGGGATGGGCCTATGTGCGGCGGCGCTTGCTGCAGGCCCGGATCCCCTATGAAGAAAGTGGCTGGTACGATGGGGCGATGTATGCCAAATCGGAAGAGGAACTGGCTCAGCATCGGCTGATCGTCAGCTATCAGATCGACCCTGTGTTGCAGCGCCTGCGACGCAGCCTGTGGGGTGTGGTGGGCTTAAGCGGGCTGGTGGCCCTGCTTTGGCCATTGGAGTAGAGGGGGTTGGCTGTTGTTCGGGATCCCAAACTGTGCATGTAACTTCTGATTTGGCTCAAACCTTGCGACCCACCGCTGTGGCCATCGGCAACTTCGATGGCCTGCATCTGGGCCATCAGAAGGTGCTGCAGCCGATTCGAGACTCTCTCCAGGGGGTGCGCACCGTCCTCACCTTTCATCCCCATCCCCAAGAAGTGCTGACAGGGCGCCGGCAACTGTTGCTCACTCCCCCTGCCGAAAAGCTGGCTCTGTTGGCGCAGATGGGTTTTGAGCAGGTGGTGTTGCTCCCCTTCACCCCTGCATTTGCCCGCCAGCCGCCCCAAGAGTTTATCCAAACAGTACTGGAACAGGGCTTGCGCGCTCGCCATCTCAGCGTCGGCTGGGATTTCTGCTTTGGCCACCGTCGTGCCGGCAACGCCCAAACCCTCCAAGCCTGGGGATCCGAGCGCTGCATTCCGGTGGAGGTGATCCCAGAGGCACAACTGAACGGGGAACGGGTGAGCAGCTCCCGCATTCGCGCTGCCTTGGCGACCGGGGAGGTGTCCACCGCCGCAGCGCTCTTGGGTCGCCCCTATCGGCTGATGGGAGAGGTGGTGCGAGGGGATCAGCGGGGCCGACAACTGGGCTTTCCCACTGCCAATCTGCGCCTGCCCCCGGAGAAGTTTTTGCCCCGCGATGGGGTGTACAGCGTTTGGGTGGATGTGCCTGCGGCGGCGGCAGCCCTGCCTGGGGTGATGAACATCGGTCACCGCCCCACGTTTGCCGGGCTACAGCACACTGTCGAGGTACATCTGCTGGATTGGACAGGGGATCTCTACGGGCAAGAGGTGCAAGTGGCGCTGCAGGGCTTTATTCGCCCAGAGCGGAGGTTTCCGGCAGTGGCGGATTTGGTGCAGCAAATTCAGCAAGACTGCCAAACGGCCCGTCAGCAGTTGGGCTTGGCCGAGCACGTGGGCCTGCTGTAGAGGGGCTTAACATCCTCTCGCAGAGAGTTGGCAAGCGCCCATGCTCACCCAGGCGCTGCTGCCATCCCTCCAGTGTTCTTTTTCCCAGATGGGGGCGTTGTGCTTGAGGTTGTTATCGCGAACAGAGCCGCTCATCACCACCACTGCCCCATTGCCCGGATGGGATGCCTCTTGGTGGACACGGTCGATGGATAGGGGAGCGAGGGTGATCTGGAAGGAGGTTTTCAGGGCGGCCAGAAGGTTCATGATGGCTCGAGCAGGGATCCCCACAACAAGGCTATCGCTTCTGACCATTCCACCGTAGCTCCGTAGGTGTCCCCCGTGTGCCCTCCCAACTGGCGGTAGATCCAATAGCCCACGGCCAGGGCTCCCAGGGCAGATCCCAGCGTCCAAAGCAGCAAAGGCTGCCAAGCCAGGAGCCCGGCCCAGCCCAACCCCCCAGTGATGGCCAGCAACAGCAGCGTGCCCGGCCACAGGGATCCCGGCAGAGCAGTGGAGTCTTTGAGGAAGCGGGCGGATCCCTGCCGGCGCAGATAGGGGTAAAGGGCGATGGCGAGCAACTGGCCCCAACGCCCCCAAGCCGGCACCAGCAGCAAGAGAGGCCAGACCTGAAGGCTGCTCAGAGCGGCAAATTTCAGCAGCAGCAGCAGCAGCAAGGCCAGCACCCCATAGGCCCCGGTGTGGCTGTCGCTCATCACCTGCAGGCGGCGGGATCCCTCCAGGTGCCGGGCCGACGGTTGCGGATCCCCTGCCTGAGGATGTTTGTGGACGTTGATCGCCAGGCCATCAGCCGTATCGGCCACCCCGTCTAGGTGCAGCCCACCGGTCAACAGAGCCCACAGAGCCACCAGCAAAGCCGCTCGCACCGCATTTGGGAACATCTGCAGCAGAAGCGCCGCCAGGGAGAGGATCCCGCCCAGCAGCAGGCCTACCACCGGCAGCCAGGCGGCGATGCCCTCAAACGATAGCCCACCCGCCCGCCCCAAAGGCAAGGCGGTGTAGAAAGTCAAAGCTGCCCACAAACGCCTCACGGGCTCGGCCTTGAGGCGGGCATCAGCCGCTGGAACAAGCTTGGCGGGCTAGGAATCATCGCGAATGGTTCGCTCCACAACAATGGTCAGCTTGGCCACCAGAGCTCCGATCGCTCCCACAGCCGCCAACACCGGAAACAGAGCCGCCCCCAACACCCCTGCGGCCACTCCTACGCCCAGAGGGATCTCGATCAACGTCTGCCCTTCGGCATTTTTGATCAAGATGCGGCGAACATTGGCCTCTTCGATCAGCTCGCGGATCTTGGCCAACAGCTCGTCCCCGCTGATCTTAAACTCCTCCACGTGGTACTCCAGCCTGGCCGGAGGCAGATCCCTGCCCTCCCCGTCGGCCTTTGCAGAGGAGTTGGGATCCGGCGTCTCATGGGGGTTCATGCTGAAGAGGCTCCATACGTCGGTTGGCAGCGGCAACTGAGTCCATCCTAAGACCGGATCCTAGCGGATGTACTCTTTCAACACACTGTTGCGATTGGGGTGGCGCAGCTTGCGCAGAGCCTTAGCCTCGATCTGCCGGATCCGCTCGCGGGTTACATTAAAGATCTGGCCGATTTCTTCCAAGGTTTTCATGCGGCCGTCATCCAGGCCGTAGCGCAGCTTCAGCACATCCCGTTCGCGGGGGGTGAGGGTTTCCAAAACGCTCTCCAGATCTTCTCTGAGCAAGACTTTGGCCACCCGATCCTCCGGCGTCTCCCCGTCGGACTCGATAAAGTCGCCCAGGCGCGAATCCTCTTCCTTGCCGATGGGCGTTTCTAAAGAAATGGGGAGCTGGGCCGACTTGGCGATAAAGCGCAACTTTTCGATGGTGATCTCCATGCGGGTGGCGATCTCCTCTTCGGTGGGCTTGCGGCCCAGCTCCTGAGAAAGCAACTTGGTCACCTTTTTGATGCGGGAGATCGTCTCGTAGAGGTGGACGGGCAGGCGAATGGTGCGGGATTGGTCGGCAATGGCGCGGGTGATGGCCTGGCGGATCCACCAGGTGGCATAGGTGGAAAACTTGTAGCCCTTCTCGTGGTCAAACTTTTCCGCTGCCCGGATCAGGCCCAGGGATCCCTCTTGGATAAGATCCTGAAACGACAAGCCCCGGTTCATGTATTTTTTGGCGATGGACACCACCAAGCGCAGGTTGGATTGCACCATCTTTTCTTTGGCCCGCCGCCCCCGATGCAACCGCCGCCGAAATTCCGGCAGGGACATTTTGACTTCCTCTGCCCAGAGGGTGTCGGGCACCTCCTCTGGATCCGACCAGAGGCCCATGCGCTGAAAAACGGCCTCGCGAGCGCGCTCTAGCTCCAGCAGATCGGCAATTTTGCGGGCCAGCTCGATTTCCTCATCGGCCCGCAGCAGCCGGATGCGCCCGATTTCCTGTAAATAGACCCGGATGGAGTCATCAGTGTAGGGCTTTTTCTTACTGGCCGCTTTGCGCTTCGAACGACCCTTGGCACCGACGGCGACAGTCTCGCCATCCTCGTCTGCTACCTCTTCTTCGTCCTCATCCTCATCAAAAGCATCAGTGTCACCGGTATCCAGTTCGCTCTCGAGCGTGTCCGTCCCACTCTCCAACTCCAGAGCGCTGGAAGATGGATTTTCCAGATCCGGTTCGAGAAGCGCTGTTTGACCAGACTGCACCAATTCCTTTGCTTGAGCCATGCTGAGTTCCTCGTGATCCTGATCACAGACAACAGAAGGTGACTAGAGGAGGCTAGACGCCAAAAGGAGGAGAGCCAGTTGCAGCTCTGCCGCCTCCCACAGCGCCAGAGTGAGAGAGTTAGACCGGCAAACCAAAACCTGGCTTGCCCGCTTCTAATAGGCGATTGCTCCGGTCAATCTGGAAGCAGATATCGCTCATGGGGCTTAACTGAACTGGCGCAAGACTCATCTTGATGGACGGAGCCTCTCGCAGTTGCGAAAGGCGGATCTTTTTCTTCGCCAATCTTGCGACGGCAGGCGAGGCACTTCACCAGGGGGACAGGACATTCAGCACCTCAACCACTCCAACCTAGGAGAAGAAGATCCCTCTACAGCAGGCAGCAAATGGCCTCAAAGGGAGCACTTGCAGGCAACTGTAGCCGTTCTCACCAAAACGTCTTCCCTAAATTAGCCCGACCTTGGGGAAACAGCAACGGGGCAGGCAAAGAAAATGTTAAATCCACCTCAATAACCAAAGTCGGATCCCTGGCCTCGGTCTAGTCCAAGCGAAAGGCTCAATGCTACCTTAAATCAGACTTTCTTTAGATCCAACTTGATCCCTGCCTGCGCCGCACCGCCTATGACCCATCCCTTCCTACAGCATCTCCAGGAACGTGTGATCGTCTTCGACGGGGCAATGGGATCCTCTCTGCAAGCCCAGAACCTGACGGCAGCCGATTTTGGTGGGCCGGAGCTGGAAGGCTGCAACGAGATCCTGGTGCTGAGCAAGCCGGAGGCGGTGGCGCAGGTTCACCGGGGTTTTCTGGAGGTGGGGGCCGACGTCATCGAGACCAATACCTTTGGCGCCACCTCGATTGTCTTGGCCGAGTACGGGATCCCGGAAAAAGCCTACGAGCTAAACGTGGCGGCGGCGCGGCTGGCCAAGCGGGTGGCAGCCGAGTTCTCAACGCCGGAAAAGCCTCGTTTTGTGGCCGGCTCCATCGGCCCCACCACCAAGCTGCCCACCCTGGGGCACATCGGCTTTGACCAGATGCGGGCTGCCTATGAGGAGCAGGTGCGGGGGCTCCTCGACGGCGGGGCGGATCTCCTCATTATCGAGACCTGTCAGGACATTCTGCAGACCAAGGCGGCCTTGGTGGCCGTGCAGCAGGAGTTGGCCCGGCGGGGGATCCGCCTGCCGGTGGTGGTGTCCCTGACCTTTGAGGTGCAGGGGACGATGCTGGTGGGCACGGAGATCGGGGCGGCGCTGGCCGTCCTGGAGCCCTACCCCATCGATGTGCTGGGCCTCAACTGCGCCACCGGGCCGGACAAGATGGCCGAGCACATCCGCTACCTCTCCCGCCATTCCCCCTTCCCCATCTCCTGCATCCCCAACGCCGGTCTGCCGGAAAACATCGGCGGCAAGGCCCACTACAAGCTGACGCCGGAGCAGTTGCGCTTCCACCTGGAACACTTTGTGCGGGATCTGGGGGTGGCGGTGGTGGGGGGCTGCTGCGGCACCCGCCCGGAGCACATCGCCGCCTTGGTGGCAGCCGTCCAGGGGTTGCGGCCCAAACGCCGCGCCGTCGAGCGCATCCAGGCTGCCGCCTCGATCTACTCGCCCCAGCCCTACCTCCAGGACAACTCGTTTTTAATCATCGGCGAGCGGCTCAATGCCAGCGGCTCCAAGAAGATGCGGGAGCTGCTCAACGCTGAAGATTGGGACGGCCTGGTGGCCCTGGCGCGGGAGCAGGTGCGGGAGGGATCCCACATCCTCGACGTGAACGTGGACTACGTGGGCCGGGATGGGGTGCGGGATATGCGGGAGCTGGTCTCGCGGCTGGTGACCCAGATCCCGCTTCCCCTGATGCTGGATTCCACCGACTGGCAGAAGATGGAGGCTGGCCTCAAGGTGGCCGGGGGCAAGTGCCTGCTCAACTCCACCAATTACGAGGATGGGGAAGAGCGCTTCCTCAAGGTGCTGGAGCTGGCCAAGACCTACGGCGCGGGGGTGGTCATCGGCACCATCGACGAGGAGGGCATGGCCCGCACCGCCGAGAAGAAGTTCCAGATTGCCGAGCGGGCCTATCGCCAGGCAGTTGAGTACGGGATCCCGCCCTACGAGATTTTCTTTGACCCCTTGGCTTTGCCCATCTCCACCGGCATTGAGGAAGACCGCGCCAACGGAGCGGCCACCCTGGAAGGGATCCGCCGCATCCGCCAGGCTTTCCCCGATACCCACATCCTCTTGGGCATCTCCAACATCTCCTTTGGACTTTCGCCGGCAGCCCGCGTGGTCTTGAACTCGGTGTTTTTGCACGAGTGCCGCCAGGCCGGGCTGGATGCCGCCATCGTCAGCGCCGCCAAAATCCTGCCCCTAAGCAAGATCCCGGAGGAGCAGCAGCAGGTGTGCCGGGATCTGATCTGGGATCGGCGGCAGTTTAACGCTGAGGGCATCTGCACCTACGATCCCCTGGCGCGGCTGACGGAGCTGTTTGCAGGGGTTTCCAGCCAGGAGCTGCGGGCGGCGGGATCCCTGGCCAAGCTGCCGCTGGAGGAGCGGCTGCGGCGGCACATCATCGACGGGGAGCGCATCGGCCTGGAGGAGACCCTGGTGGAGGCGCTGCAGAAATACTCCCCCCTGGAGATCATCAATACCTTTTTGCTGGACGGCATGAAGGAGGTGGGGGAGCTTTTTGGCGCCGGCAAAATGCAACTGCCTTTTGTGCTGCAGTCGGCAGAAACCATGAAGGCGGCGGTGAAATACCTAGAGCCCTTCATGGAAAAGGTGGGCGGGGGGGTGTGCAAGGGCACCTTCTTGATCGCCACCGTCAAGGGGGATGTCCACGACATCGGCAAAAACCTGGTGGACATCATCCTCACCAACAACGGCTACAAGGTCATCAATTTGGGCATCAAGCAGCCGGTGGAAAACATCATCGAGGCTTATGAAAAGTACAAACCCGACTGCATTGCCATGAGCGGCCTGTTGGTGAAATCCACTGCTTTTATGAAAGAAAATCTGGAGGTGTTTAACGAGCGGGGCATCGCCGTGCCCGTAATCCTAGGGGGGGCGGCCCTTACCCGCCGCTTTGTGGAAGAAGACTGCCGCCAGACCTACAAGGGCCAAGTCATCTATGGCCGCGACGCTTTTACCGACCTGCACTTTATGGATCGGCTGATGCAGGCCAAGGCTGCCGGGCGCTGGGATGACCGGCTGGGTTTTCTGGATGACTTGGAGCAGCGAGTCAACGGCCAGAAGGAGGCTGCTGCGGATCCAGCGGATCCCACCTTGCCGGCTCCAGAGGTGACCGTGGGCGCTGCTCCTGCCCTTGCGGTCTCGGCTGGCGACGGCGGGGCAGACACCCGTCGTTCCGAGGCCGTTGACCTGGATACCGAGCGACCCATCCCCCCCTTCTGGGGATCCAAAGTTCTCGCCTCAGATCAGATCCCCTGGCCGGAAGTCTTCTTCTATATCGACAAGCAGGCCCTGGTGGCCGGCCAGTGGCAGATCCGCAAGCCGCGCGACCAGTCGGCGGAGGAGTTTGCCCAGTTTCTCGCCACCCAGGTGGAGCCGGTGATCGAGCGTTGGAAGGAGCGGATCCTGGCCGAAGACCTGCTGCGCCCCCAAGTGGTCTATGGCTACTTCCCGGCGCAGGCGCAAGGGAATACGTTAATCCTCTTCGACCCGGCCAGCTTCCCCGAGCTGTTTGCCCTGGAGCCCGGCTCCACCACCTACTTCCAACTGCCCACCGTCGAGCGCCCCCAGCTTTCTCCCCAGGTGCGGGAGCTGGCCCGCTTCACCTTCCCCCGCCAAAAAACCGGCCAGCGCCTCTGCATTGCCGACTTCTTCGCCGATCGCTCCACCGGCCTGGTGGACGTTTTCCCCATGCAGGCAGTTACAGTGGGGCCAGAGGCCACGGCCTACGCCCAGCGCCTGTTTGCCGAAGGCCAGTACACCGACTACCTCTACTTCCACGGCCTGGCCGTCACCCTGGCAGAAGCCTTAGCAGAGTGGTGCCACGCCCGCATCCGACGGGAGCTGGGCTTTGGCGGCGAGGACAGCCCTGACATCCGCCAGATCCTGCACCAGGGCTACCGCGGCTCCCGCTACAGCTTCGGCTATCCTGCTTGCCCCAACATCGCCGATCAGCGGGTTTTGTTGGAGCTGCTCCGGGCCGAGCGCATCGGCCTGACCATGGACGACAGCGACCAGTTGGATCCGGAACAGTCCACCACTGCCATCGTCGCCTACCACCCGGCGGCCCGCTATTTCAATACTTGATCCCTCACCCCCAGCCCCTCTCCCTGAGATCCTCACCCACGGCCTCTCTCCCTGAGGGATCCACCCTCACCCCCAGCCCCTCTCCCTGAGGGATCCACCCTCACCCCCAGCCCCTCTCCCTGAGGGAGAGGGGGGCTAGCGGGAGCGGCTGAGCAGGGGAAACCCCATCACCGCGACCAAGGTAGCCAGGATGATCACGGTGGAGAGGGCGTTGATCTCCGGCGTCACCCCCCGCCTCGCCGTGCTGTAGATGAGGATGGGCAGGGTCTGGCTTTCCGGCCCGCTGGTGAAAAAGGAGATGACAAAGTCATCGATGGAGAGGGTAAAGGCCAGCAGCGCCGCGGCCAGGATCCCCGGCCTGGCCAGGGGCAAGGTTACATAGCGCAGCTTCTGCCAGGTGTTGGCGTAAAGGTCGTAGGCGGCTTCCTCCAAAGCGGGATCCAAAAGCTGCAGGCGGCTGCGCACCACGATGGCCACAAAGGCAATCTGAAAGGTGATGTGGGCCAGGATCATCGTTCCCAAGCCCAGCTCAAACCAGCCGGTGTAGGCGCGCACAAACTGGTAAAACAGCAGCAGCGTAATCGCCATCACAATATCCGGGACAGTGACCGGCAACAGCAGCAACCCCTGCACAATCTTTTGGCCGGGGAAACGGTAGCGGTAGAGGCCATAGCCCAAGAGGGATCCCAGCACCGTGCTCACCAGAGTGCTGACTCCAGCCAAGACAAGGGTATTTTGCGTGGCCTGCCAGATCGCGGCATTGCGAAAGAGAGCCAAGTACCAATCGAAGGTAAAACCCGTCCACGCCAGGCCAAAGCGGGCGCGGTTAAAAGAATAGACGGCAATCAGCACAATCGGCAGGTAGAGAAAGCCATAGATGGCATAGCTCACTCCCCGCAGCCAGATGGGTACCCTCGGCAACATTTGGTTGTGCTATCTCGGTTGTGTCTATCTCACTGTAGAGCAAATGAGGGCAACTCCCCAGTTTCAGGCATCCGCTTGCAACCATGCCTACACGCTAAAGCCTCTCATCAATACTCTCATCAATATGAGGTTATTTGTGACTGAATTTGTTGAATTGACGATGGGATCCCGACAGCTTTGACATACTCCCCACAGCCGTACAGTTTTTTCTGACTTCACGGAAGTTCTGTAGCCAATCCGGATCTTCACGACACAAGAGATAGATCTACATTGGCTTATTAGATAACGCTGGAAAAAGCTGTAGCTTGCTAGGGCTTACGATCCACCACAGGCAAACCGTCCAGCAATAGACAGGGTAATCACGGTGCTTTTTGTAAAGTTGCCGATCAGGAACGTGGGCTAAACGAAGTTTTTTGCTGAGCTCTATTTGGGTTAACCTCAATACCTGTGACCGCGAAATCGCAGTAAAGACCTTGCCCATTCTCGCCACACAGGTAGTGGAAAATTGCGCGAGGATTGCTAAACTTGGGCTCGGAGTAGTGTGAAAAAGGTGTAACCATGCCCAAAAGCAGTTCTAGTCCTATTCGGGAAAAACAAAACCCACAGGGAGTGCGTATCAAAACCAAGATTATGTCTTGGCCCAGGAAACTGTTGGCGTGGGGCCATATAGCCTACTGGGAGGCGTCCGGGTTGATGTTGCTCGGGATCCTGCTGATCGTTTACCGCTGGCGGGGTACCCTGCTGATGTTGATCAATCCCGGCTACGTGAATGTGGCTTTGTTGGCCGGGCTATGCCTGCTGGGCTTGGGGATTGGCCGTTGGCAAGGAGCGAAAGTCGCCTCTTCTGAAGCCCACGCCTCGCTGTTGGGACCGCAGCTGGGCGCAGGACTGCTGATCCTGACGGCACTGCTGGGGTTTTGGGTCGAGCCGCGACCGCTCTCCAGCCAAACTGCCCTCAACCGAGGGGTATCTCCCTACCTGGGGGTATCTCGTAGCCAGCCGCAGGCTTTTCGTCCCAAGCTCGACCCGCGTCAGCGCACTCTGCTGGATTGGGTACGCACCTTGGATGTCTACCCGGATCCCTACACCTACACAGGGCAGCCGGTGCGGGTACAGGGGTTTGTCGTTCCCGACCCGCGGCCCGACCACTTTGTTATCGCTCGCTTTTTGGTCAGTTGCTGTGCTGCCGATGCCTACCCTGTGGGCTTGCCGGTGCGCTGGCCAGAGGCAGAACAGTTAACTGCCGATAGTTGGCTGCGTCTGGAGGGACGCATGGCCGTAGAGCGGCGGGATGGCCAATCTCAGTTGGTGATCGTCGCCGAGCAGGTGGAGCCAATACCGGTGCCGGCCAATCCCTACGCCGACGAGTAGGCTAGATATCGGTTTCGCTTAGTTTGCTGCTCATGTAATCGAAAGGCTCGGCCACAAAGCTGTAGTCTTCGCCGGAGCCGAGCAGCTCCAGGGTGCGGGTTTTCATGTTTTGGATCCCAATCACCGTCGGGGCGATGGGCACGCCGAGGGAGTTGTAAGTTTCCCGCAAGCCGGCCAAGACTCGCTCATCCAAGACGCTGTTGTCGGCAGCCACCAGCGCATAAGAAGCGTAGCGCAGGAAGTAGTCCATATCCCGCAAACAGGTGGCGTAGCGGCGGGTGGTGTAGGCGTTGCCGCCCGGACGGATCAGATCCGGCACCTGGGCAAACATAGCTGCGGCAGCCGTCTTGACAATGTCCACCGAGTTGAGATTAATCACCTGCACTGCCTTGATGCGCCGCAGCCCTGAATCGTAAAAAGCTTTGAGCGCATCCATCGCATTCCGGTCCAAGTAGCGGCCCGCCAGGTCGTAGGTTTTGATCAGTGTGGTTACGGCATCCCGCATATTCTCAACTCCGTTCCTGTAACTCTATGTAAAAGTAGCTTGAGATGCAAAAGTGAGAAAAGATTGAGAAGAGATTTTGTCGGCAACGTCCAAAGGCCACCCTTGGAAAATCGAGCCGGAGCCCAACAACGGCAGCGCTCCGAGCTCCCCACTTGCCCCCAGAAGTTTAGCATGCAGGGGGTTCTTTCCCGCCGAGACAATGGCCAATGTTGTTACGAAAATGTAATGTTTCTGCAACTAGGGATCCGGCGGCAACACCCGCAGCGGCCTGAGCTGACCTGCTTGGCTGTGCCCCAAGCCCAAAAATTCCCCCTCTCTGCTCATGACCCGCAAGGTCTCAGCACCGGCCTGAGCAGGATCCAGGGGAATGGCCTGACCTTGCCGCCAGCGCTGGGCCTCAGCCGGAGATAGGGATACTGAGTCCCAATCGCGAAATCCCCACTCAATCGGCAGCAGGGCGGCGGCGGGATCGGCGGATCCCTGCCATTGCTCCAGGGGCAGGCTCTCCTGGACGCGAAAGGGGCCACTTTGCAGCCGTCGCAGGCGGCTCATCAAGCCTCCGCAACCCAATTTCTCCCCCACGTCGCGGGCGAGGGCGCGGATGTAGGTGCCGGGGCCACAGGCAATCTCCAGATCCACTTCCGGGAAGTTGCCGGGGCGCCAGCCCAGGATCCGCAGGTGCCGAATCACTACTCTCCGCGGCTCCAGCCCCAGTTCTGAGACCTCTGCCCCGGCCCGCGCCAGCTCGTAGAGCTTTTTCCCCTGCCGCTTGATGGCGCTGTAAAGGGGCGGCACCTGCTCAATCTCGCCGACAAACTCCCGCAAACAGGCCGCCACCTGCTCGCAGCTCAGCTCCGGACAAGGGGATCCCACCTGGATCTGCCCCTCGGCATCGTCGGTGTCGCTGCGCTGCCCGAAGCGGAAGGTGGCCCGATAGACCTTATCCCCCGGCAGAAAGGCCAAAAAGCGCGTCGCCCGCCCCACGGCAATGGGCAAAACCCCCGTCGCCGCCGGATCCAAAGTGCCGCCATGCCCCACCCTGCGGGTGCGCAAGACCCGCCGCACCACCGCCACACAGTCGTGGGAGGTAAGCCCTGCTGGTTTATCCAGGTTGAGAAAGCCCTCCAGGGATCCCATGCCAGGCATCAACTTGCATCAACCAATAATTAAGATTTGTAACCGAACTGCCGCAGCGCTTAACATGGGGTTAACTTCCGTCTGCGAGTTTGAAGCACCCATGGCTCAGTCTTACCTGCTTTCTCAGCCTATCTGGCAACGCCTGTTGATGATCGCCCCTTTTTTCCTGTGGGGTTCGGCGATGGTGGCGATGCGGGATGCCCTCTCTGAGACCACCCCTCTCTTTATCGCCATTCTGCGGCTCTTGCCGGCTGGGATCCTGGTTTTGGCCTTTCGGCTTTGGCAGGGACGGGCCGCCGGGGCGTCTCAACCCTGGCATCCGCAGGGGCGGCGGGGGTGGCTGTGGGTCTTGGCCTTTGCCCTGGTGGACGGCACCTGTTTTCAGGGATTTTTGGCGCAAGGGTTGAGAGAGACCGGCGCCGGGCTGGGATCCGTGCTGATCGACTCGCAGCCGCTGGCGGTGGCTCTGATGGCCACCTGGTTTTACCGCGAGCGGATGGGAGCGCTGGGCTGGCTGAGCTTGGGGATAGGGGTGGTCGGCATCGGCCTGATCGGCTTATCTGGCGGGGGATCCCTGCAGTTGGGGGCTGGCGTCGTCTGGATGTTGCTGGCATCCCTGTCGATGGCCATCGGCACCGTGATGATGCCCAAGGTGGCGGAGGTGGCGGATCCGGTGTTGGCGACGGGCTGGCACATGGTGTTGGGCAGCCTGCCCTTGATCCTGCTCTCGGCGCTAACAGAAAGCGAGCAATGGCAGCACCTGAGCGGTGCCCACTGGCTGGGCCTGCTCTACGCTTCGGTGATGGGAAGCGCTGTGGCCTATGCCCTCTTCTTCTATTTCGCCTCCCAGGAGAACCTCACCGAATTCAGCTCCCTGACCTTTCTCACCCCCATCTTCGCCCTGCTGTTCGGCAGCACCTTCTTGGGGGAATCGCTGACGCGGCTGCAGTGGTTGGGAGTGGGTATCACCCTGGTCTGCGTGTATTTGATCAACCACCGGCAAGAATGGCAGGAGCGCCTGCGCTTGGCCTGGCCAGGGATCCTCTCGGAGCTGGGCCTGGAGTTCAGCACCGTCGAGATCCGCGATGGCAACCGCGACTAGCAGGGATCCCTTAGGGGGGTAGGAACCCCATTGCCTCTCGCACCCTTTGCAGCGTTGGCTCGGCAACAGCGCGAGCCTTGGCAGCATTTTCCCGGATCAGCGCCAGCAGATAGTCGGGGTTGTTGCAGAGATCCCGGTAGCGCTGCTGAATGGGCTCTAGGGCAGCGATGATGCTGTCTGCGAGGAGAGGCTTGAACTGTCCCCACCCCATCTCGGCACACTCAGCCGCCACCGCCTCCTTGCTTTTTCCAGAGGTGAGCATGTAGATCGTCAGCAAATTGTGGGCTTCAGGACGAGCCGGATCGTCAAAGACAATGCCCCGAATGGGGTCGGTCTTGCATTTTTGGATCTTCTTGCGGATGGTATCCGGGTCATCCAAGAGATGAATGCGGCTGAGATCCGAGGGATCCGACTTGGACATCTTGCGCGTGCCATCGGTCAAGCTCATGATCCGCGCCCCCTGTGGGCGAATCAGGGCCTCTGGGATCACAAACACCTCGCCAAAGCGGTCGTTAAAGCGGCGGGCAATATCCCGACACAGCTCAATATGCTGCCGCTGATCCTCCCCCACCGGCACATACTTGGGCTGGTAGAGCAAAATATCCGCCGCCTGCAAAATCGGGTAGCTGAACAAGCCAACGCTGGTCTCCTCTCCCTGTTTTTCTTTTTTCTCCTTGTATTGGATCATGCGCTCCGCCCAGTTCATGGGGGTGATGGTGTTGAACAGCCAGGCCAGCTCCGTATGGGCAGGCACGTGGGACTGCACGAACAGCACACAATGCTCCAGGCTGAGGCCACAGGCCAAATAAAGGGCAAACAGCGAGCGGGTGCGCTCCCTCAACAGCTTGGGATCCTGAGGGACGGTGATGGCATGTTGATCCACAATGCAAAAAAAGTTCTCGTAGTGCTCCTGCTCGGCCACCCAATTTTTAATCGCCCCCAAGTAATTGCCCAGGTGCAACTCGCCAGAGGGCTGAATGCCAGAGAGGGTGCGCGGCTTAGCCATAGGAAAAGCAGATCTCAAATGCCAACAAGACAAGAGCAAGGAAAGTCTTTATCAGGATACCAAGAGAGGCGCAACCCGTTGGTTCATGATGGATAGAAGACGCCCAGCCCAACACCATGTCAGACTCGGAACCCGAACTGTTGCGTGCCGCCAACCACTATGTGCTGCTGATCCCGGGCTTGCCGGAGCAATTTCTCAGCCCTGAGGAATTGCAGGAGTTCCTCGTGCGGCTGTTGCAAGAGCACCCCCACCTGGTGGATGCAGATCTGGCCCGCTACCCCACCCCCCAAGCGCAGGCGCAGCGGCTGATCGACACCGCCTGTGAAGTCGAGGTTTCCCCCGGCGAAACCCTGCAGTGGCATCCTGTGCGCCTGAGCAAGCGCCCCTCGATACCGCCTTGACAGACCAGGGGCTCGTTTGTGAAACCAACGGGGCTGTGTTTCGGATCCCGCCTTGGACGTGATACAACGCAAGAGAGAAATCTTTAGTCCCAAGTTCTAAAAGGGGTCAGCCATGCCGCGCAGCATGAAGAACGACAACTTCATCGACAAAACCTTTACCGTCATGGCCGATCTGATCCTGAAACTGCTGCCGGGGGTGAGTTCTGAGCAAAAGAAAGCTTTTGCCTACTACCGGGATGGCATGGCCGCTCAGAGCGAAGGGGAATACGCCGAGGCTCTGGAAAACTACCGAGAAGCCCTCACCCTGGAGCAAGGCGAAGAGGATCGTAGCTACATCCTCTACAACATGGGCCTGATCTACCAAAGCAACGGCGAACTGGACAAGGCCCTGGAGTACTACCACCAAGCTCTGGAGTTGAACCCACGACTTTGTTCTGCCCTGAACAACATCGCTGTGTTGCTGCATCATAAAGGCGAGCAGAGCCTGCAGGCCGGAGATGAAGAAACGGCAGAGGCCCTGTTTGACGAGGCCGCTCAATACTGGATCCGCGCCATTCGCATTGCCCCCAACAACTACATCGAGGCCCAAAACTGGCTGAAAACCACCGGGCGCGCCAACCTCGAGTTGTATTGAGTCTGCCTGCCAAAGGACTCTGTACCACCAACGCGAACGGTTGCTCTCAGCTACCTTAAGCTAAGTTAATGATCTGCGCGCCGGGGGGAAGGATGCTGAAACGGGAAGGGGTACAACATGTCGCTCACTTGGCTCGTCTGGAGCTAACCGAGGAGGAAGAGATCCAGTTCACCGAGCAACTGGCAGACATCTTGGCCTACGTGGAACAACTGAAAGAGCTGAATACGGAAGGGGTGGAGCCCACCTTCCATGCCCTGGACATGGAGCTGCCCACCCGCCCCGATGAAGTCGAGCCCTATCCGGATGTCGAAGGGATCCTGGCCAACGCTCCCGACCGGGCGGATGTGTTCTTCAAAGTGCCCCGCATTCTGGATGCAGAAGACTGACGTCGCCAGATTACCTTAGGCTGGCCCAAGGGAGTAGGGGCGTGGTAGGGGCCGCCGGACAGCATTGTGGGTTACTCAATAAAGCAACGGAGAGGGTGGGATTCGAACCCACGGTGGCGTGAACCACGGCAGTTTTCAAGACTGCTTCCTTAAACCGCTCGGACACCTCTCCAATTCTCTGGGATCCCCAAACCCTATTTATGCTACGCAATTGGCTTCAGGTTGTGCAATTGTACTCCGCACCGAGTAGCGCGATGGGCGGGAAAGCAGGCCATGGCATGGTTTAGCATAGCAACGCTCGCCTTGGCCCAGGCCGCCCCAGCAGGGATCCCTCAGTCTGCAACTGCTGCTATGCTACGGGACAAGTAGGCGGATCCCTTGTCGCTATGGCCTCGCGTCGTTCCAAGTTGGTTTTGGATCCCGGATCAGAGGTGGAGGGGGGGCGTCTCTTAGCCCTGAAAAACCAGATTGAGGCAATCCTCTACCTGAAGGGGCAGCCGTTGGCCCTATCGGCGCTGGCTCAATTGGCCCGCTGCAGCCGCGATGAGGCCTATGATGCGCTGCTGGAGTTGATGGAAGACTATGCTCACCGCGACTCTGCCCTGGAAGTATTGCAGGTCGGGGAGGGGTTTGCCCTGCAGTTGCGAGAGCCGTTTTTGGAGCTGGCCAACCAGCTCTTGCCCCCCGAAATCGGGGTGGGCGCTGCCCGTACCTTGGCGACCATCATCCTGCGGGGGCCCCTCTCCCAAGCCGAGTTGGTAGAGTTGCGCGGTCAGGGCGCCTATCAGCATGTGGCAGAGCTGGTGGAGAAAGGCTTTATAACCCGCTACCGCAAAGAAGGCAGCCGCTCCCCCTGGTTGCGGGTGACGGATAAGTTTCATCGTTACTTTACGGTAGACAAGCTGGCCAATCCCTTCCCCGAAGAATAAACTTCCCGCAACGCGGCCAGCGATTCATTCGTTCCCTTTTGCCAGCCCTGCCCGAACGGCATCCAAAAACTGACGGGCGGTGCGACCGGAAAAGCCGTTTTGCTGCTGCGCCCAGATCAGGGCCCGGCGACGCAGGGCCGCCAAAGATTGAGCGAAACCCAGCCGCTGCGCCAAGTGTTCTACAGTTGCCAAGTAATCGTCTTGAGTGAACGGAGGGAAGGTGAGGGTGAGGCCAAAGCGATCCTGCAGCGACAGCTTTTCCTGCACCGTATCCCAGGCGTGGACTTCTTGATCTTGGGGGTTGGGGCGGTCGGCGAAAAACTCGCGGACCAAATGGCGGCGGTTGCTGGTGGCATAGAGGCGGACGTTGGGCGGCGGCGCGACGAGATCCCCCTCCAGGAGCACCTTGAGCTGCTTGAACTCGGTTTCGTCGGCCTCGAAGGAGAGATCGTCCACAAACAGCACAAAGGGCAGCCCCTGTTTCCTCAGCTCCGCCAAGATCTCCGACAATTGCATCAAGTCAGTTCGTCTCAGCTCCAGAAGGCGCAGCCCCTGAGGGCCGTAGCGGCGCAACAAGGCCTTCACCAACGAAGACTTGCCGGTGCCCCGCGCCCCGTAGAGCAAGACATGCAAAGCC
Source organism: Synechococcus sp. H55.7 (assembly GCF_047462395.1). NCBI lineage: Bacteria > Bacillati > Cyanobacteriota > Cyanophyceae > Synechococcales > Synechococcaceae > Synechococcus > Synechococcus sp. H55.7. Next base: position 48,579 of record NZ_JANSJD010000012.1, on the reverse strand, counting down.
AGATCCCCCCGCAGCAGCGCTTCGGTGTTGGCGGCCAACTGCTGCTTCTGCCGTTCGTAGCCGTAAATCTCATCCCAATCGGGCAGGTCGGGAGCCGGGATCCCTTCTAGCCCTGCTGGCCCCCAGCGAAACGCCCAATAGCGAGCACAGATTCCTACCCCTCTTTGGCGGTAGTGGGCGATCAACGCCTCCAGGCTCAGGCCCCAGTCGGCAAAAGAGCGCGGATCCCAGCCGGCGCAGTCACTGTCCCCATCCGGCCAAGGGATCCCCAGGCCCAGCGCCTGCATCTGCTCTTCGATGAGCTCCTGGCTCTCGGCCAGGATCTGTAAGCAGCGGAGATCGTGCCGTGCTGCTTGCAAAAGGGGTGTCGGGATCTCCCCACCTCGCAGCGCCGCGCGGGCAAAGGGGTTGTCCGCCCAGCGGATCTCCTGGATCAGCCACTCCCGCCAGCTCAGGTTTTGCTGGGCCAAAAGCTCAAACCAGCGCCCGTAGGCCGCCCAGCAAGGCAGGGGATCCCCGGCCATCAACTGCTGGATCAGCTCCTGCCAGCCCAGGGCTAGGGGATGGGCGCAGATTTCTCGAAACAGCAACAGCTTGGCCGCCGCTTCCGCCGCTTCTTCAAGGGGAGTCATCGCTGTGGTTGAGATTGGGCATAGTCGCTATGTTGCCGCGATAACGGCAGTGCAGTAAAGCCTTGCAAGACAAGGTTGGTTTTCTGGCTCATCCCCATCGTTGGCGTAGTGTGCCGGCGGCAGGGAGAATCGCCAGACGGGGGGAGTCTCTGTATCCCCATGCTCATCTTGGTCAAATGGGGGGTCGCCCACCCACAAGGGTGTCTGCTCTGCTTCCCCTGGCTATAGAGGCGGGGGGTTGACGCGATTCTGTTCAAGCCAAGGTCAGAAGCAAAAGTCGGCATCTTTGAAGATGTTATAGATTGGGATGCGAGTGCTCTGAATCTCGTAGATCCCCGGTTGCTGACAGGGATCCCAATGGGTTTTGCGGTTCTTGTCTGCAGCTTTGCAGGGAGGTACTTTGGATGGCTAACTACCCAATGCGAGGCCGTTCTTCTCCTGCTTCTGACCATTTTCCCTTGGGCACCTTGGTGGTGGCGAGCGTCTCGGTTGGGGCTCTGGCTGCCTTGGGTTGGCAGTTGTGGCAGATGGTCGCTCCGATGTTGGCCCCCCCGCCCCCACCCCAATTTCAGCGGGCGATCCGCCCGGATCCCTTGCCGAGCCCAACCAGCTTTCCCCCTCCCCTGTCTGCCCCTGCTGCAGGCACCCTTGACCCTGAAGGATTTCCCCCCGGCAGCCGCGGACGGGTGATTGAGCCGATTGGCCTGGCGATCCGCAGCCGGCCCTCCGCCGATGGAGCCTACCAGGGCGGGATTGTGGTGGGGGAAACGGTGACGGTGTTGGAGTATAGCGCCGATGGTCGTTGGCAACGGGTGCGGCGGGAGTTGAACGGTCAAGAGGGCTGGGTGCGGGCGGGCAATTTGGGCCCTGTGGAAGGGGCGGCAGCCTCGGCATCTGCTGTCTCTACCGTTTCACCATCGACAGTTCAGTTGACTCAACCCAGGCCTGAGTCCACCCACTCTCCTGGAGCAACAAGCGTTTCCCCCGGTGAGCGGGGGCGGGTGATCGAGCCGATGGGTTTGGCGCTGCGAGCCACTCCCGACCGGGAAGGGGCCTACATGGGCGGCCTGCCCCTGAATGAGGTGGTGACGGTGTTGGGCCTGAGCGAAGATGGCGGTTGGCAGCGTATCCGCCGCGAGAACGGGCAAGAGGGCTGGGTGCGGGCCGGGAACCTGGCGCAGGAGTAGCAAGATGCCCCAGCGGGGGATTGTGGTGCCCCGAAAGTTTGTGTTTGGCTAGGTCAGTAGCGCTGGCCGAACTCCAGGTGAAGCAACTCCTCTCTCCGTCGTGGGTCATTTCCTCCAGGGATCCCTTGGCCAGAGGGCTGGCTCTGGTGGCCCTGGGGCTGGGAGCCGGCATGACAGCTTGTCGTCCGCCTGTCGAGTCGGGGCCAGCTAGGGAGCCGCAGGCGATCTCTGCCTCGGCCAAAGGCACGCTGGAGCTGTGGGCCAACGGCGAAGCGTTCGTGCGGGAGGGGTTGGTCTCCAAAGACGGCTGGGCGCTGCAGTTTGAGCGTGTGTACGTGACGCTGGCCGACATCACGGCCTACCAGACGGATCCCCCTTTTGAAGGGAAAGGGGAGCTCCAGGCCAAGGCCTTAGTCAACCTGACAGGCCCCCTCACGGTGGATTTGGTGCCAGCGGCGGGGGCAGAACGGGTTCTGCTGGGATCCCTGGAAGCTCCCCCTGGTCACTACAACGCCTTGGCTTGGCGGCTGGTGCCGGCAGCGGAGGGGCCGGCCAAGGGCTACTCCCTCTGGATCGAGGGCACAGCCCGGCCAGCAAAAGGGGAGGGAGAGGGGATCCCCTTTGTGCTCAAGTTCAGCCCTGAGCTGGCCTTCGTCTGCGGCGAGTATGTGGGGGAAGCGCGCAAGGGCTTTGTCCAGGCGGGCCAGGTGGCGGATCTGGAAGTGACTTTCCACTTTGACCACCTGTTTGGGGATGGCAGCCTACCGCCGGAAGATGACCTCAACCGGGCGGCGCTGGGGTTTGCCCCGCTGGTGAAGCTGGATCCCCTCTCCCTGGAGCAGCGGCTAAAGGGGGGATCCGACCCTCTGGTCTGGGACGACCTGCAGGAAAGTGGGACGGCGTCCGAAACCCTCTTGGAGATCCTGCAGAACTTGGGCCACGTGGGGGAGGGCCACTGCCGCGCGTCCTCTGACCGTCTTGGTGGGACGGGATCTTGACCTTAGGTCTTTGCCCTCAAGCCTGGGTGGCTTTTGCAGTCGAGAGATTGTCCTCTACTTTTGCCGACCCATGAACTCAGTCTGGCCAAATCGCCTCCCTTTCTACGCTTACTGGCAACTGAGCTGGCTGGCCTGCGGCCTGCTCTTGTCTGCTCCGGCTTGGGGGCATGGGGTGGAGGCCTCTTGGCGGGCCGTCCCCACTTTCGAGATCCAAGCCCGCTACGATTCCGGCGAGCCGATGCGTTCTGCCCGCGTCACGGTGTTTGCGCCCACCGATCCCACCACCCCTTGGCAGGAAGGGCAAACGGATGAGCAGGGGCGATTTCTGCTGCAGCCGGATCCTGAGCTCAAGGGACTGTGGCAGGTGCGCATTCGCCAGGCCGGCCACGGCGGGGTGGTGAACGTGCCGGTGGGCGAAGCGGCTATGCAGGCAGAAGGGATCCCCAACGGCTCCTCCTTTGGCCCTGTGCAGCGGGGGGTTATGGCTGCCTGTGTCATCTGGGGGTGCTTGGGTACGGCCCTGTTCTTCTCCCGGCCCCGTCCCTCCCAAGGCCCAGAACTCCCCGACTCCTCAGGGGGTGTTGCCGCTTTGAGCCAGGACTAGCCATGCACATCAGCGAGGGCCTTCTGCCAGCACCGCTTTGGCTGGGGGGCTATGGCATCACTGCCCTGCTTACGGGTTGGAGCCTACACCTCCTCCAGCGGTTGGAAAAGGATCCCCGCCGCCAACTGCCCAAAGCGGCGCTGCTGACCGCCGCCTTTTTTGTCGCCTCCTCCATTCACCTGCCTTTTCCCCCGGCCAGCCTGCACCTGCTGCTCAATGGCTTGCTGGGCGTGATGCTGGGGGCCTTGGCCTACCCGGCGATTGTGGTGGGCCTGTTTTTTCAGGCGGTGGCTTTTGGCCACGGGGGGCTAACCACCCTGGGGATTAACGCCGCCATTATGGGGATCCCGGCGCTCTTGGCAGGGGGGATCTTTCGAATGGGCCGACGGCGGCTGGGAGACGGGTTGGCAGCCTTCTGGGCGGGGGCGGCGGGGGTGGGGCTGGCGGCGCTGCTCTTCTACGGGGTGGTGATGGCTGCTCTCCTGGGCGAGGGGACGGTCTCCACCCAAGCAGAGCGCTTGGCCTTGGGCAGCTTGGTGATGGCCCACCTCCCTTTGGCGGCGGTGGAGGGGCTGTTTACCTGTTGGGTGGTGCGGTTTTTGCAGCGGGTGCAGCCGGAGCTGCTGGGAGAAGATGCCAAAAGATAGGGCCGAGGCCGTCATCTCCCAGGATCTCAGGGGAACGCAGTTCTCTCCACCCGCTCCCCTCCCTCCCTCCCCCTCTTGGCTTCACCGCTGGCGGCCTTTGCCCAAGCTGGTGGGCCTGGGAGCCCTGATGGCAGCTTTTGCCCAGGTGCAGCGCTTGGCCTTGCTGCCCCTGGCCTGGGCGCTGCTGGCTCTTCTCTGGGCGTTGTCGGGAGTGCCGCTCAGCCGAGGACTGAAACGGCTGGCCGCCCCAGGCGCTTTGCTAATAGCTCTCGTCGCTCTCCTACCGTTAGTTATGGGGAACACCATCCTCTGGCAGTGGGGATCCCTGGCTCTGCGGTGGGAGGGGCTGGAGAAGGCGCTCTATGTCGTTGGGCGCAGCCTGGCTTTGTTGGCGCTGGCGACGCTGCTTTTGGAGACCACCCCCCTGCTGGAACTGTTGGCGGCTTTGCGGGCGCTGGGGATCCCCGACCTGCTCTTGGAGTTGGCCTGGCTGACGCAGCGCTATTTGCAGGAGATAGGCGCCCAGTGGCAGCAGATGCAGCGGGCAGCTTGGCTGAGGGGCTGGCAGCCGCGGGGATCCCTGTGGCGTCCGGGCCCGGCCTTGCGCCAAGACCTGCCCTTCCTGGCTGCTGGGGTGGCTACTCTCCTGGTGCGCAGCTATGAGCGCTCCGAGCGCGTCTATCAGGCGCTGCGCCTGCGGGGCTACGGGCGGGCGCCCTTGGTTCCGACAGCGGCTGGCGGGGATCCCTGCAGTTGGGCGGCCAGCGGTCTGGCAGTGGCTGTGGCTCTTGGCTTGGTGTGGGTTCAACTTGGGGGGTAGCCCGATTGAGCTGGTTGGCAGAGGAGTTCAGAAGCGAAACCTAAACTAGAATAAGAAAACTTTCATTTCTGCTGTCGCCATTCTCTCGGCCTCTCCTGTGGCTATGAACCGGTTGGAGACCGCTTTGCCTACGCCCTCTCGCAGCCCTGCCGCTCCCCCAAAGAAAGCGCCGGCAGTTGCCGTTGTGCACCTGGGCTGTGAGAAAAACCGGGTGGACACCGAGCACATGCTGGGCCTGCTGGCCCAGGCGGGCTACCGGGTGGAAGGCGACGAAGACAGCGCCGACTACGTCATCGTCAACACCTGCAGCTTCATCGAGGCGGCGCGGCGGGAGTCGGTCAGCACCCTGATGGAGCTGGCGGTACAGGGCAAAAAGATCCTCATCGCCGGCTGCTTGGCCCAGCACTTCCAAGAGGAGCTGCTGCGGGAGATCCCGGAGGCGGTGGCCATCGTCGGCACCGGCGATTACCACCAGATCGTGCAGGTGATCGAGCGGGCGGAGCGAGGGGAGCGGGTCAACGCCGTCACCTCCAGCTTGGACTACATTGCCGACGAGACCGTCCCCCGCTATCGCACCACCCATGCGCCGGTGGCCTACCTGCGGGTGGCCGAAGGATGTGATTACCGCTGCTCTTTTTGCATCATCCCCCACCTGCGGGGCAAGCAACGCTCCCGCCCCATCGAGTCCATTCTGCGGGAGGCGGAGCAACTGGCCGCAGAAGGGGTGCAGGAGTTGATTCTCATTTCCCAGATCACCACCAACTACGGGATCGACCTCTACGGGGAGCCGCGGCTGGCCGGGCTCATCCGCGCCCTGGGCCGGATCCCCATCCCCTGGATCCGCATGCTCTATGCCTACCCCACCGGCATTACCCCGGCAGTGGTGGAGGCCATTCAAGAGACGCCCAATTTCCTGTCCTATCTGGATCTGCCGCTGCAGCACAGCCACCCGCAGATCCTCAAAGCCATGAACCGCCCCTGGCAGGGCCAGGTCAACGACCGGGTAATCGAGCGGCTGCGCCAGGCGCTGCCCAACGCCGTGCTGCGCACCAGCTTTATTGTCGGCTTTCCCGGCGAGACGGAGGAGCACTTCCAGCATCTGCTGGAGTTTGTCCAGCGCCACCAATTTGACCATGTGGGGGTGTTCACCTTTTCCCCAGAAGAGGGCACGCCCGCCTACCGTCTCCCCCAGCAGGTGCCGGAGCCCCTCAAGGAAGAGCGCCGCGCCCGCCTGATGCAACTGCAACAGGGGATCGCCTTCCGCCGCAACCGCGAGCAGGTGGGCCGGGTGGTGCCTGTGCTCCTGGAGCAGGAAAACCCCCGCACCGGCGAGTGGATTGGCCGTTCCCCCCGCTTTGCCCCTGAGGTGGACGGGGTGGTGTACGTGCGCGGGCCGGGATCCCTGGGATCCCTGGTGCCGGTGCAGATTACTCGCGCCGAGCCCTACGATCTCTTTGGCCAGGTGGTGGCAGCGCCGCAGGGCTTTAGCTGGAGCGGGCGGTAGAATAATTCGGTTGGACTCCGGAAAGGCGAGATGGCCAGTGCAGATGAGCTGAAACAGGCAGCAGCCCAAGCGGCGGCTCAAAAGGTGCAGTCAGGGATGGTGGTGGGGCTGGGCACAGGATCCACGGCTGCTTTTGCGGTGAGCGCCCTGGCGGAGCGGATGCAAAAGGAGGGGCTGCAGTTCATCGGTGTGCCCACCTCGGAGCGCACAGCAGAACAAGCCCGCTCCCTAGGGATCCCGCTGGCCACCCTGGAGGAGCAGCCCCGCCTGGATCTGGCCATCGATGGAGCCGACGAAATTGAAGTGGGATCCCTGAACCTGATTAAAGGAGCAGGGGGGGCTCTGCTGCGGGAAAAACTGGTAGAGGCCAGCGCCGCCGAGCTGATCATCATCGCCGATGCCTCCAAGAAGGTGACGCATCTGGGCACTCGCTTCCCGGTGCCCGTGGAGGTGGTGCGCTTTGGCTGGAAAACCACCTTGGCGCGGGTAGAGGCTATTGGCTGTGCGGCCACTTTGCGGTTGAATGCCCAAGGGGATCCCTACCTGACGGATGAACAGCACTACATCCTCGATTGCCAATTCGGCCCCATCGCCGATCCCGCCAAGATCGCCGATCAACTCAAGGGGACGGTGGGGGTGGTGGAGCATGGCCTGTTCATCGGCATGGCCCAAGAGGCGATCATCGCCCTTCCTGAGGGAATTGAGACGCTGCAACCAAGCTGATCCCGTACCCAGTTGCGTATTGGCATCATGTCCAATCGCCATGAAACGGTTCGTTAACTCCCCTCTCCCGCTGGGAGAGGGGTCGGGGGTGAGGGAGCGTTCCCGCTGGGAGAGGGGTCGGGGGTGAGGGAGCGCTCCCGCTGGGAGAGGGGCCGGGGGTGAGGGAGCGCTTGGGAACTGTCTCAATGACTTGAAATGATTATGAAGAATGCCCGATGCTGACCTTACAAGCTGTAGCCGATCTGCTGCAAACCCCTCTCCGGGGAGATCCCCATCTGTTGGGGTTGCCGGTTCAGGCCCTCTGCACCGACAGCCGCCAGTTGCAGCCGGGATCCGTTTTTGTGGCGCTGCGGGGGGAACGCTTCGACGGGCATGATTTTATTCCGCAAGCCCTGAGCAAGGGAGCCGTTGCCGTCATCAGCCAGCGTCCGACCTCAGGCCCTCATTTTCAGGTTTCAGACACGCTGAGGGCCTATCAGCGCCTTGCCAGGGGCTGGCGGGAGCAATTCTCCATCCCGGTGGTGGCCATCACCGGCTCAGCCGGCAAAACCACCACCAAGGAAATGCTGGCGGCTGCCCTATCCCGCTACGGCAGCGTTCTCAAAAGCGAGGCTAACCACAACAACGACATTGGCGTGGCGCAAACGCTGCTGCGGCTGCAGCCGGAACATCAGTTTGCGGTTCTGGAAATGGCCATGCGCGGCCCTGGGGAAATTCGCCGCCTGGCGCAGATGGCCCGTCCCACCCACGCCTTGATTACCCACATCGGCACCGCCCACATCGGCAGGCTGGGATCCCGCGCCGCCATTGCCGCCGCCAAGTGCGAGCTGCTACAGGAGCTGGGGCAGGGAGTGGCCCTGCTCAACGGAGAAGATCCCTTGCTGTTGTCCACCGCCGCCGGCCTGGGGTCGGGACCAACCCTCACCTATGGCCTGGAGCGAGGAGACCTGCGAGGAGAATGGGATCCCCAAGCCCAAACGGTAACCGTGGCGGGCCTGACCCTTCCGGTGCCCCTGCCCGGAAGACACCACGCCCTCAACTGGATGGGGGTGCTGGCGACTGTGCGCAGCTTGGGGCTGGATTGGGAGCCGCTCCGAGAACCCATCGCCTTGCCCACGCCTCTGGAGGGGCGCAATCGCCATCTCAAGCTGGCAGGAGATGTGGAAATCTGGGATGAAACCTACAATGCCTCGCCGGAAGCGATGATAGCGGCTCTGCACCTATTGGCCCAAACCCCAGGGAGACGACGCTGGGCCGTTCTCGGCCCCATGCGGGAACTGGGAGAGCATGCACCTCAGCTCTATGCAGAGGTGGGACGAGCGGCTGCCCCTTTGGGGTTGGATTGGGTTTTGCTCCTGGATCCGGAAGGAGAAATGCAGCCGCTGCTCGACCAAAAACCGGCAGCCCAGGCAGAACGCTGTAGGGATGCAGCGGCAGTGCTGCAAGTTTTGCTAGATCAGGTGCAAGCCGGGGATCGGTTGCTGTTCAAGGCGGCACGAGCCGTTGAGCTGGAGCAGGTGCTGCACCGCTTTTTGCAAGCCTGGCAGCGGTAGGCTAAGCTAAAAGACAGCTGATGGCAAGCCTGCATCTCTCTGTTGGGCTGGGATCAGCCCAGGCGTCTTTCTCTTTGTCGATAACTACCCCTTCTGCGTACGGCATGTACTTCAATCCCTCTCTACGCGAAGAACCCCGCAATCAACCGCCAACAGTGGTGCCCTCCCCTAGTAGCCTTTCCATTCTCGATTGGTTGCGCCAGCAAGGCCGGTTGATCGAGCAGCCTATTGAAGTCTCTGGGGCTGTTTTGGAAGAAGACATCGACGACATCGACGACTTGATCGGGGACGACTACAGCGAAGACTTCGAGGCAGAAGAAGAGTAGGCACGACGGCCGAGATCGTTACGAGATCACCAGCTCGTTGATCCCTTCGCCCGACACGTCGAGGGCGTCTGCTTTTGCGCTGCCAATGGATCGCTAACTTGAACAAACAAAACAATAAATGTAAGTAAACGTAACGGATCCCTCAGCCTAAAGGGATCTTTTTTTAGCTTGTTTTGGATTGCTCACCACCATCCCGCGATGATTGTTGCAAATCTAACCTCAGCGGAGATTAGCCTTGCAGCCCTTGTAAAAAAAGTATTTTGGGGCAGTGGAAATATCTTTTTTGGGGACTTTTTTCAATTTTGAGGAACTCCAGCTCCATCCCGCCCGTCATAGATAAATATAAACCTACTCTTCACGGAGGGTTACATTGCATGATTCGCAATCTCTTCGCTCTTTCCTTAGCTGTTGTCTCGGCCACCACGTTGGTTGCAGCCCCTGCGGTCATTGCCGGCAGCTACGGCGCAACTTCTGAAAGCGTGAAAACCGCTGCTGCTACCGGCAAAACCATTGTGGATGTTGCGGCTGAGGCCGGCTCTTTCACCACGTTGATCCAAGCCTTGGAGGCTGCCGACTTGGTGGAGGTACTGGCTGGGGAAGGCCCCTTCACCGTTTTTGCTCCCACCGACGAGGCCTTTGCAGCGCTGCCGGAAGGCACTTTGGAGAAGTTGCTCTTGCCGGAAAACCGTGAGCAATTGACCCAAATTCTCACCTACCATGTGGTGCCCGGCAAAGTTCTCTCCAACGATCTGAAAGCTGGGGAAGTGGTCACGGTCGAGGGATCCCCTGTGGAGATCTCTTTGGCTGATGGAGTCAAGGTCAACGATGCCAACGTGGTGACCGCGGATATCGAGGCCGTCAACGGCGTCATCCACGTCATCGACAAGGTGATCCTGCCCCCGCAGATCTAACCTGTCGGTAGGGAAGTTCTAGATCCTGCGGGGTCTAGTTCCCTGGCAGCCCCTGCCCCCGGTGGTGGGGCTTTGTGTTGCAACTTAGGCCGACGACCCTCAAGGGATCCCTGACCTTGAGCTCTATAGGTCGATGCCGACGCTGGAAGCGTAGATCGCCTCCACCGACACGCCCGAGACCCGCTGCGGACGCACGATCATGTACTCATTGTCCATTTGCTTGGGCAAGGTGATGAACTCTTCGCCGCCCACCATCAGGTTGTTGATCAACTCTGTGTATTCTCTGGCCTCTTTGACCCGCACCTGCATGGTTTGTCCACCTTCCAGCATGATGTGGACAAGGTATCCGTCAGGTTTTCTGGCCATGGATGCTCCTGCTGGGTAACCGAAGGACGAAACGAGGGGTGTTCTTATGAACATTATTCCCCCTTTCGCGACCCCTAACCCACTCCTGACTCCGCCGTGAAATCTGGAATGGGGCTGCGCCAAACCGAATCTCAAGCCGTAGCATAGTGAAAGTGAAATGTGTCCATTTTAATCTTTCTCGCGCTCCATGCCCCATTTGCCTGATGTCTCTGCTGCCCACCGTGAGCTGGGGTGGAACGGAGTTTCTTCCACCCCGACCCAAGCTGCCCAACCCTACCCTACCGTGAGGGATCCCAGCATCGCCCGTTCCGACCTCATTGCCGTTGGGGGAGCAGAGGACAAGGAAAAGGAATGCCACATCCTTTGGGAGTTCTTCCGCCGAGCGGGGGGAAGGTCGGCCCACATCACCATCGTGCCTGCGGCTTCTGGGATCCCGGCGGTGCTGGGGGAGGTCTACGCCAATATTTTTCAGCAGATGGGGGCGGCCAGCCTGCAGGTGCTGGATATCCGCAACCCGATGGAGGCGAGGGATCCCGATAACGTCGAGAAAATCCGCTCCTCCACCGGCATCTACTTCACGGGTGGGGATCAGGAGCGGCTGGCGGAGGTGCTGGCCCACAGCGAGTTGATGGAGGCCATTCGGCAGCAGTGGCAGCGAGGACAGACGGTGATTGCCGGAACCAGCGCCGGAGCTTCTGCCTTGGGACAGCAGATGATCTCCCGCGGCTACAGCGGGGAACCTCCCACGCCGGCAATTGTAACGGTGAAGACGGGCCTGGGCCTTTTGCCTCGCGTCATCATCGATCAGCACTTCCATCAGCGCAATCGCCTGGTGCGGTTGGTTACAGCGGTGGCCCACTACCCCCAGTGCCTGGGCATCGGCATCGATGAGAATACGGCGGTGGTGATCCAGGCCAACAATGTGATGGAGGTAATCGGCTTGGGCACGGTGACGATTGTGGACGGGACGCAACTGTACTCGACCGTTCAGGAGGCGGCAGCGGACGAGTATTTTCGGCTGCACAATGCCCGCCTTCACTTTTTGCCGCCGGGATCCCGATTTGATCTCAACACGTTGACTCCGCTGTGACCGGTGAAAACTTTGTCTCGCCAAGGCGGCTGGATTGGCGCAACCTCAACGCCCTCTGGGGATCCCTGTTGGCCGAGACCCTGAGCCGGCTGGGCTGTCGCCTGGCGGTGGTGTGCCCGGGATCCCGCTCTGCCCCCCTCACCTATGCCCTGGCGCAGCATCCGGAGATCGAGGCCATTCCAGTGCTGGATGAGCGGTCGGCGGCCTTTTTTGCCCTCGGCTTGGCCCAGCGAACTCGGCAGCCCATCCCTCTGGTGTGTACTTCCGGCAGCGCTGGCGCCCATTTTTTCCCGGCTCTCCTTGAGGCAGCCGAAAGTGGGTTTTCCCTGTTGATCCTGACGGCGGATCGGCCCCCAGAGCTGCGCCACTGCCGCGCCGGGCAGACTATCGACCAGGTGAAGCTCTACGGTCACTACCCCAACTGGCAAGCGGAATTGGCCCTGCCCAGCGCGGAGCCAGAAGCCCTGGCCTATCTCCGCCAAGCCCTGGTTCACGCCTGGGAGCGCACGCTTTACCCCTTTCCCGGCCCTGTGCATTTGAATGTGCCCTTGCGAGATCCCCTAGCTCCCGTTGCCGATGGCAGCACTGCGCCCCTGGTTCATTTGCAGGAAGATCCGGAGTTTGAGAAGACCTTTTTCCGCGGGGTTATCCCCCCATCTGGCCTGGCTGCCGGTTCTGCGTTCGCGTCAACAGCTTCCTTTTGGCAGGAGTGGCGCGGCTGTGAGCGGGGGGTGATCTTGGCGGGGCCGGCCCAACCGGCGGATCCCCAGCGTTATGCAGAAGCGGTGGCCCGCTTGGCGCTGGCCCTGGGCTGGCCGGTGTTGGCGGAGGGACTCTCCCCTCTGCGCAACTACGCTTCCCTCAACCCCCATCTCATCACCACCTATGACCTCCTCCTGCAGCAGGATGGCCCCCAGCTCTGGCCGGAACAAGTCATCCAACTGGGATCCCTGCCCACCAGCAAAGCGCTGCGGCAAACCCTGGCCAAAGCTCGCCCCCGCACCTGGCTGCTCGATCCCCGGCCCGAGAACGGGGATCCTCTGCACAACCCCACCACCCATTTGCCCTTTGCTGTGGAAGAGCTGGCCGCCGGGATCCCGGAAGCAACATTCAAAACTCCAGCCCCCCGAACAGCTTTTCTGCAGGGCTGGCTGACAGCCGAAGCGCAAATCCGCGCCACCCTAGACCAGACCATGGCTGACCTGCCGGAGTGGTTTGAGGGCAAGATCGCCTGGTGGCTGGCCCACCACCTGCCGCCGGAGACGCCCCTGGTGATTGCCAACAGCACGCCGGTGCGGGATGTGGAGTGGTTTTGGCCGCCCAACGACCGCCGCATCCGGCCCTACTTCAACCGCGGCACCAACGGCATTGACGGCATTCTCTCGACCGCCTTCGGGGTGGCCCACCGCCATCGGCCAACAGTGCTGCTGACCGGGGATCTGGCCTTTTTGCACGACTGCGGCGGCCTGCGGCTTAGCCCTTACCTGCAGGGATCCCTGACTATCCTCCTCATCAACAACCGGGGGGGTGGGATTTTCGAGCTGCTGCCCATTGCTGAGGCGGGCCCACCCTTTGAGCCCTACTTCGCCACTCCCCAGGCGGTGGATTTTGCCCTCCTCTGCCAGGCCCATGGCATTCCCCACCGGCGGCTAGAGACGTGGGAAGAGCTGGCCCAAGCCTTGGATCCCTTGCCCGCCCAAGGGGTGCGAGTGTTGGAGATCCTCACCGATCGGAAAGCCGATGCTCAGCGGCGGCGGGAGTGGTTTCAGCAGTGGTCTGTTCTGCCATCCAGGCTTTAACCCGCTCCCAGATCTGCTCCGGCAGATCCTCAGCCTCGCAGTCCAGCCACTGGATCCCTGGCATGGCCCGAAACCAGGTCATCTGCCGCTTGGCAAACTGGCGGGTGCGCCGCACAATCAAAGGCTGCAGCTCCGCCTCTGGGATCCGCCCTTCTAGGTAAGCGCCGATCTCCGCATAGCCCAAAGTTTGCAAGAGGGGCAAGTCCGGCCCATAGCGCTCCCGCAGAGTTTTTACCTCTTCGATCCACCCCCTCTCCATCATCTCCGCCGTGCGCCGGGCAATACGTTGTTCCAGACGGGGCATCGAGCAGCGCAGCCCCAAGATCAAGATGGGGTAGTGGGGAGGATGGGCCTGCCGTAGGCAAGAGGCCGGTTTCCCGGTGGTGTAAATAATTTCCAAGGCCCGCAGGGTGCGCACTTCATCATGAGAGTGGATCTGCCGAGCGGCCACGGGATCCAACTGCTGCAGCCAGGCGTAGCGGATCTCGGGCGGCCAAGTTTCCAATTGAGCGCGCAACTGGGGCTGAGGGGGAACTGCCGGGATCTCCAGCCCTGCAGTGATGGATTGGATGTAAAGCCCCGTCCCCCCCACCAGAATGGGAGTCTGTCCCTGCCGATGGGCCTCGGCAATGCGGGCTTGGGCCGCTCGTTGGAACTCGGCCACGGTGTAGGTGTGGCGGGGATCCACAAAGTCAATCAACTCGTGGGGCCAAAGGGCCCGCTCGGCGGGAGTGGGCTTGGCGGTGCCGATGTCGAACTCCCGGTACACCTGGCGAGAGTCGGCGTTTAACAGCGGGGATCCCAGCCGTTGGGCCAGCAGCAGCGCCTGGCGCGACTTGCCGGTGGCGGTGGGGCCAGCAATGACGACGAGCCCCGGTCCTGCGGTCGAGGAGGGAGGTTCTCGGCAGTCGTGCCCATTTGGAGACCGGTTTTGATCCATCCGCTGTCGGCAAGAAAGTTCACCCAGGGCAGCAGATTAAAATTTTCAAAGAACCCTAGCGCTGTGGATAAAATAGGACATCCATAGCCTCTATTGTCTTCCCGGCTCTTCGAATTTCCCCGTGATCTCATCTTACGTCTCTGCTTCCGTTGCCGTGTTGGGCGGGGCGCAGCCTCGATTTGAGCTGCCCCCTGTCAAACTCCTTCTCTTGTTGCTGCGGGCCTCGGCACGGCGAGGGCTGGCTGGCCTTGGCAGAGCCCTCGGAGCCGGTATCCTGGCGGCGCTGCTGGCGTGGGAACCGCGCCCTGCCTTGGCGGAAGTTTTGGTGCTCAAGCAAGGAGAAGTGCGCACTCTGCCCCTATTGCAAACGCGGGCCCGACTGCCCCTACAAATGGAAATGCTCTATTTGGGCATGGTGGAGGAGCGCTTCTTGAGCTACGCCCGCGCCAACAATTGGGAGACCATTGCTAGCGACCGCGAGGATCCCCGCTGGAGCCGCTGGCAACTGCGCCCAGGCGGTGAGGCCATCTACCTGCCGGATGCCCCTTCATCGCGGGATCCCTCAGAGCCCCCCCTCTACGCCCGCGGGTTTTATGTGCAAGCCTATTTTGTCGGCGGACGCTTGGCGGGGATGCACCTGATTCATAACCCGGAAGAGCCGGGCTTCAATTTGAGGCAACTGCAAAGGCTTGTTCGCGCTTGGTTCCCCGATAACCGCTTGATGTTGCACTACCAGGTGCTGCCGGAGGATCCCGACCGGCAGGTGCTGGGCGCCTACTGGGGCACCATCCCTTCTCCTTACCTTGCTGACATTCAGCGCAACAGCCGCCTGCCCTTTTGCCAAGTTTTTTTCAGCCCTACCTCGCCTCAGCCAATCGTTCCCACCTCTGCACCTCCGCATTGCCTCAGCCAGACTGCCGTAGAGGATGGTGCAGCCCCTGCGGCTGCCCAGAAGAAGACCGCCGCTCTGCGCTAGAATTTCGAGCCCGTTCTTCCACCAGAAGGGATCCCTGCCGCTGAGCTGTGGCCATTCGCAATGGGCCAAGAATGAGGGGCGCTAGGTCTTCTTCCCTCTCTTTTGTGCCTTGGCCTAAGAGGGGCTCAAGAGCATGGGTTTCCCCAATCGATAAGCTCAAATCAAACCGTTACCAGCTCCGGGCGACGGCTGTTGCGGATAGCGCGAATAGCCTCCGCATAGTCTTTGGCCTTGAACACTGCCGAGCCGGCCACAATGGCGTTGGCCCCCGCCTCGATGACCTGCCAGGCGTTGCTGGCCTTGAGGCCGCCATCTACTTCAATCCAGGGATCCAGACCGCGCTCGTCGCACAGGGCCCGCAGTTGGCGAATCTTGGGCACCACCGCCGGAATGAAGCTCTGGCCGCCAAAGCCGGGGTTGACGCTCATGATCAAGACCAGGTCCACCAAATCCAGCACGTACTGGATGAGCTCCAGGGGGCTAGCGGGGTTGAGCACCACACCTGCCTGTTTGCCCAGATCCTTGATTTGGCTGAGGGTGCGGTGCAGGTGAATGGTAGAGCTGGACTCGGCATGAACGGAGATGATGTCGGCCCCCGCCTTGGCAAAGTCGGCCACATACTTTTCCGGCTCCACAATCATCAGGTGGACGTCCAGAGGCTTGGCCGTAACCGGGCGCAGCGCTTCCACCACCAGCGGGCCGATGGTAATATTGGGCACAAAGCGGCCATCCATGACGTCCACGTGGATCCAGTCGGCCCCCGCCTCGTCCACCGCCCGCACTTCTTCCCCCAGGCGGCTAAAATCCGCCGAAAGAATCGAAGGGGCGACAACAATCGGCTTTTGCCCAGAGGCTGCTGACGGCTGAGTCATGGTGAGTATCCAAACTGTGAACCGCAAGAAAGGGGAGCCTGCTCCTCTATGGTACGGGGTTTGATCCCCTTTGCAAACTGCCTCTTGGCTCGGAGACTAGGGTTACAGGGGACTGGCCTCGACCCAATGCCGGAAAACTTGGGCCAGATGACCCCAGGGATGCGGCGGCTGAGCGTTGCTCTGGGACTCTGGAGCAGCCTGCTCTGAGGGAGCCGGTTTTACCTCTTCTTCCAGCCGCAGGGCAAGCTGCTGCAATTGCATGTAGATGCTGTTGACGGCCAGCATGGCCAAGACGGTGCCGAAAAACTTGGTGCGGGATCCCATAGACCAACCCCTAGGCAAGAAGCAAGATAGAGGATATTCTCGTCGCCGCTGCCCTAGTTCCACCTTAGCGCACAGGCGGAACAGGTCTTTTGGAGAAAATCCTTACACTTTCTCTCGACAGCTTCAGGAACTTGCGCCCAAGCAACGTCATGAGCACCTATCAGCACCTGCACACCGCCCTTTGGGTTAGCGATCTGGCCAGGGCTGAGCATTTCTACGGAACCGTGCTCGGGATCCCCAAGGCAGAACGGTTTCCCTTTAACTTTCCCGGCGCTTGGTACCAAGTGGGGTCTTCGCAGATTCATTTGATTGTCACTGAGGAGCCGCTTGACCAAGGGCAGCAAGCCAGTCGTGGCAGCAAGGCGAAGTGGGGGCGCCTTCCCCACGTGGCGCTGGGAGTGGAAGATCTGGAGGCGGTGAAGGCCCGCTTGCTGCAGGCAGGCTACGAGGTGCAGCCCAGCGCTTCCGGGCGGGCGGCTGTGTTTGTTCGGGATCCCGACGGGAATGTGATCGAGCTGAGCTCCATAAGCCCCCCTCAGCCATGACCGCCATGCCAGAGCCCTCTTTGCCCCAGCAGCGCAGCGTCCTCAACTCCCTTGACCCGGCCACCGCCCTGGTCAGCTCGGCGCAGATGCGGCGCCTCGAGGAGGAGATCTTCGCTGCCGGCATGCCCGTGGCCGCCCTCATGGAGAAGGTGGGGCTGGCCGTTTTTGCCCGGTTGCGGCAGGATTTTCCCCAGGCGCAGCGCGTTGGCATCCTCTGCGGCACGGGGCACAATGGCGGCGACGGCTTGGTGGTTGGGCGAGAGCTGCAGCTAGCCCAAAAGGGGGTAAAGGTTTGGCTGGGGAAGCCGGATCTCAAACCCCTAACCGCCGACCACGCCCGCTACCTCAGGGCTCTAGGGGCGGAGTTTGTGGAGCGGGTGGAGGCGTTGGCCGACTGCGACTTGCTCATCGACGCCCTCTTTGGCATTGGCCTAAACCGGCCCCTGGGGGATCCCTGGGCGGGGGCGGTGGAGTGGGCCAACGGCAGCAGCATTCCCATCCTCAGCCTGGACTTGCCTTCTGGCCTCAACGACCAGACAGGTGAGATCTGGGGCTGCTGCATCCGCGCCAGCCACACCTATGCCCTCGGCCTCTGGAAACGGGGCCTGTGGCAGGAGGCGGCTCTGCCCTGGGTGGGACGGCTGCATCGCCTTGATTTTGGCATCCCCCCTTGGGCCTGCCCGGCAGAGGCGGCTCCCCAGTTGTTGCTGAACCCTTGGCCGCATTTTCCCCCTGACCCGCCTTTGGATACCCACAAATACCGCCAGGGATCCCTGCTAGTGGTCGCAGGGTCGGCGGCCTATGCCGGGGCGGCGGTGTTGGCCGGGCTGGGATCCCGCGCCAGTGGCGTGGGCATGGTAACCCTGGCGGTGCCGGCGGAATTGAAGGGGCTCATCCACAGCACTTTGCCGGAAGCCTTGGTTCACCCCTGGGAAGGGATCCCGGCTCTGCCGCCGCTGGGTGAAAAACCTTTCCAGGCGGTGGCGGTGGGGCCCGGCCTAGGAGAAGCCCGCCGGCGACTGCTGGAGAGCTTGCTGCAGGATTGGGCCGGGATCCCTTGGGTTATCGACGCCGATGCCCTTAATGCCCTGGCGGAGATGGGGGTGGAGCGCTTGCAAGAAAACGGGATCCAAGCCATCCTCACCCCCCACCTGGGGGAGTTTCGCCGGCTTTTTCCAGGGATCCCGCCTGCGGATCGCATGGAGGCAGCCCAAAAGGCGGCAGCCCAGAGTGGAGCAGTGGTGGTTTTAAAGGGAGCACGGACGGTCATCGCCTCTCCTAGGGGGGAATGCTGGGTCAACCCGGAGAGCACACCGGCTTTGGCCCGCGGCGGCAGCGGCGATGTCCTAACTGGCTTAATCGGCGGCCTGGTGGCGCGCAGAAGGGCCCAACTGGGTCAGTCGATGGGGATCGCGGAGCTGCTCAGTTGTGCCTGTGCCGGAGTGTGGTGGCATGCCCAAGCCGCTATCCAACTGGCGGGGGAGCGGGGTCTAACAGGGGTGGATCCGGCCCACCTAGGGGAGTACCTGCCCAAGGCGCTAAGTCGGCTTAAGGTTGCAAGAACCCCAGGGCCAGTCCCAGGAAAATGAACAGGCCAAACCCAATCCGGTAGGCGATAAACAGCCAGGTGCTGCTGCGCTGCAAAAATCGAATGAGCCAATCGATGGACCAGTAGGAGAAAACAAAGGCCGAGAGCGTCCCCAACCCCTGCGACAGCAGCGCCTCTGCCTTAAACTCGGAGATGAACTCCGCCACCCCCGCCAAAAAGAGGGCCGGGATCCCCAGCAAAAAGGAGTAGCGGGCGGCAGCCGAGCGCTGCAAATCCAGCAACAGAGCCGCCGTCAGCGTCACACCGGATCGGGAGACCCCTGGAATCAACGCCAAGGCCTGGGCCAGCCCCACCCAGAGCCCATCCCCAATGCCCAGGCTGTGCAGATCTCGCCGGCGTTTCCCCACCCGTTCCGCCCAGCCCAAAGCCAGCGCCAAGCCAATGGCGGCAGCAGCAATTACCCCCAACTGGCGGGGTGGGGATCCCCAAATGGCCTTGACGGCCCATCCGGCAACCACAATCGGCAACGTCCCCACCAGGATCCCTATGAGCAGCCGCCAAGACTCCTGCTGGAAATCTCGCTCCTGCCAAGCCTTCCAGGAGCCAAGGAGCACCTGGCGCAGATCAGAGGCAAAGTAGATCAACACCGCCCCCAAGCTGCCCAACTGGATTACCGCTGCAAAGGAAGCGCCTGCATCTGGCCAGCCCAGCAAAGCCGGAACCACCCGCAGGTGCGCCGTGCTGCTGATGGGCAGAAATTCAGTGATCCCCTGCACCATGCCCAAGAGCAGGGCCTGCCACCAGTTGGGATACCAGGTGTCGGCTAGCACCAAAGACAACCTCTCCCTGTATGCCAGGCTACCGTCTGGAGGGGAGATCCCCTCACCCCCAGCCCCTCTCCCTGAGGCCCAAGCGCTCCGCGCCGCTCACGCGACCACCCCCAGCCCCTCTCCCTCAGGGAGAGGGGAGATGGGGATCCCTTGGGGTTGTTGAAGCCAGATGCAGCGGCCATCAGAACGTGAGCCGCTCCGGATCGTCGATGGTGATGAGCCAGTTGCCCACCTTGCGGAAGAGCGGGTTGGGCTCTGTTCCCCGTACCCGCGCCTCTACCCGGTAGATGCCGGCAGCGGAAGGGTTGCGCACATTGGAGAGCACCAAGCGGATCTCCTGGCCGGCGGCAATGGGTTGACGGGCCACCACCTCCAAAGAGCGAAACTCCTCGTTCCAGTACACTTCCGCCAGCTCCACCGACTTGCCCTCCACCTCTAGGCGCACATTCTGGGGATCGATGACGGCATCAAAGTTCCTATCCGCGCTAATCTGCACCTCCGCCACCGCCACATCCTGCGGTGGGATCTTCAGGCGATAGCGATCCAGCCGACCGCGAATGCCGCGAAAATCCAGCCGATAGCTGAGGACAGGCACCCCCTCGCTGCCGGTGATGACAAAGCCCGACTGTGCCTTTGCCAAAGGGGATAGCGCCCCTACCAACAAGCCTGCCAAAATCAGCCTCGTCCCCAGCCGGGCCAAGCGGAGGCCCCACGAACGCTTCACTGCTCTCAACACCCAAACCTCCCAAAAGACTTCGGCATAAGCACCGCTTCCTGCCGACCGAGCAGGCAGCAAGGCCATGAACATGGAATCGAGTTGCTGTCCATTGTAAGGGGGTGGGATCCCTTCTACCGAGAGCGCTCAGGGCCCAACAGGGTGCGGAGGTGCGCAGTTTTTCCCCGCCACCGGAACCTTGCAGCCCTGATGCTCTGCAACGTCCGGGAGCTGGTGGGATGGTGAGAGGATCACTTAAAGAAACTGAGTACCCCCACCCCGATCACCATCAGCACCCAGAGCAGGGATCCCACCAAAATCACATTCTTGGCCCGGCTCCAGTCGCTGGCCGAGCTGTAGAGCACCGGCACCGCCACCACCAGCAGCAAGCTGTACAGCACCAACACCAACAAAGCAATTTGGAAAATGAGCATCATGGTCTGGATCCCTCACAAAAGTCTTGTCTTGGATAAAAGCTCCCGACAACACCGGTCTGCCCAACCTGATCCGGCTCGCTGCGCACCGGCGGCAGGGTAGATAAGATAGATAACGCTCTGACTATACCAAAACTGGGATCCCTCTCAAGGCCAGATCCGTCGGGGCAGCCGCTGGATGGATGAACTATCTGGATACAGACTGCATTCGGAAAGGGTTGAAGTCGGTTGCCACGTCAAAGTAGTCTTCCTGTTCTTGCTGCTTCAGCCAGCCGGTGATGGCGTAGGTCAGAGGCGTACAGACTGCCTCAACGGCACACTTGAACACGTAGTTGGAGACGATGAGGCTCACGAGACCGGGAAACACCCCCCAGAAAGCGATGAGAATAAACAGGCCCGTGTCCACCGCTTGGCCCACCAGGGTGGAGCCGATGGTGCGCGTCCACAGCCAGCGTCCCCGCGTCCACACCTTCAGGCGCGCCAGCACGTAGGCATTGGCGAAGCTGCCGCTCCAGTAGGCAATCAGGCTGGCCAGCACAATACGGGGGGTGAGGCCGAGGATCTGGTTGTAGGCTTCCTGATAGGGCCAGTCGGGGGCTGCCGGCAGGGATCCCACGATCATGAAGGTCGCCGACATCAGGGCCGCCGAGAAAAACCCCAGCCAGATCACCCGCCGCGAGCGGGCATAGCCGTAGACCTCCGTGAGAATGTCGCCGAAAATGTAGCTGAGGGGAAAGAGGATGGTGCCGCCATCGAAGGTAAACGGCCCCAAAAGCACGATCTTAGTGGAGGCGATGTTGGAAATCAGCAGCACGGCCACGAACAGGGCCGTCACCGCATCCAGGTGCCGATAGGCGCGCTCAGACATCAGGATCCCCCCAACAGTTTACGAATATGGCGCAGCTCCCTGACGATCAGGGCCAGGCCCTGGCTGTGCCGTTCCACCTCGCTGGTGAGCTTACGGATCTGCTCTTCCAGGTTAGCGCTATAAGATTCCTGACGCTCCAGGCGCTGGTTGAGGCTGGCAAGCCGCGTCACCACCTCCCGCTGGATGAGGTTTTCCGTACCTTGGATGAGCAGCGTCTCGATGGCGGTGAGCTTGTTCAAGAGCAATTGAGTGTTGGTTTCCGATCCGGGCTCCAGCGCAGCCGCCGGGGTCACTTGCAGGGCCTTTTGAATGCGAGCCAGAAGGGCTTCCGCCTCAAACGGCTTTTCAATGAAGTCAAAATCGACAAAAGGCTCAGGGATGCGGGCTGTTACCTGCTCTTTCATCCCCGACATGATGATGACGGGGGTATTCTTCAGGCTCTCTTCCTGCCGGATGGCCTGCAATGTGTCATAGCCGTCCATCTTGGGCATGACAAAATCCAGCAAGATCAGGTCGGGGTGATGTTTTTTGGCAGCCTCCAAGCCCGCTAGGCCATCTTTGGCCTCCAGCACCTGAAACTGGTCAGCCAAGATGCTGGCCACCATCTTGCGGATCATGATGCTATCGTCAATGACCAACACCGTCTTGGCTGTCATGCTCGGGGCACTCCCTTTTCTGTTCCCATCTGCTCGACCTGCTCAGCCCCTTCCTCCAGTGCATGGGGCATCGGGGACGTCCTTCCGGGGACACCAATAGAGTACTCTCCCTCTTAGGGAAGTGGGGTGTGATTGGCGATCTACAGCTCCAACTTCGCCGACTCTCCCAAGGCCCAGAACTTGCCGGTTTCCCATCGCTGCCTTGCTATAATCTAACGTAAACAAACATTAAGCATTCGCACCTTGCAGGGTTATGAGCCTACAGTTGAGCTCCGAGCTGTCGCTGCCGATCCCGTCTCCAGTCGGAGAAGCTGCCTACCGCACTTTTCAGTGGGGTAAAAATCTCTTTGGCTTTGCCCATAAGGCTCTCTCCACCCAGGCTTCGGAGCTGATGCTCTCGGTACTTAGGGATCTGCAGAGCTTCTCCTCCGGGAAAACCCTGCCGCCGCGGGAGCGAGTGAAGCTCAGCGCAGCTACTTTGCAAGAGTTGCGGGCTCGTTACGAACGGCTGCTCCAGGTCGATTGGCAAGATGCCGAGGCAGGTTATTACCCTCACGCGCTTCTTTTCGACAACCCCTGGCTGGACTTTGCCCGCTACTACCCGCAGGTATGGCTGGATCTGCCGCAGATCACTCAGCGGGTACACAGCAAGCGCTACCAAGAGTTTTCTCAGGACATCTCCACAGAAGGCTATCCAAAATACTACCTGCAAAATTTTCATTACCAAACCAACGGCTACCTGAGCGACAGCTCGGCTGAGCTCTACGACCTGCAGGTGGAACTGCTGTTTGGGGGCACAGCGGATGCGATGCGGCGGCGGGTGATCCGCCTGCTCAAAGATGCTCTCGATCCCGCCCTGTCGGCTCCCCACATTCTCGATGTAGCTTGTGGCACCGGGCGCACGCTGCGCCTGCTGCGGGGATCCCTGCCCAAAGCCGCGCTGTATGGTTTGGATCTTTCCCCTGCCTACCTGCGCAAGGCCAACCGGCTGTTGCAAGAGCTGCCGGGGGAGCTGCCGCAGCTCATCCGCGCCAACGCCGAGGCCATGCCCTACGCCGACGCCACCTTTGATGCGGTTGTCAGCGTGTTTCTCTTCCACGAGCTGCCCGGCCCAGCCCGCCAAAATGTCATCAACGAGATGAGCCGCGTGGTGAAGCCGGGGGGCGTGATCGTCATTTGCGACTCGGTGCAACTGCTGGACTCGCCGGAGCTGGAGGAGACGATGGAAGCTTTTGCGCAAACCTTCCACGAACCCTACTACCGGGACTACATCCGCGACGATCTGGGGGCGCGCCTGCAGCAGGCGGGCTGTGAAGTGTTGCGCCGAGAAACCCACTACGTCAGCGCCTACACCTTGGCCCGCAAAAGTTGAGCACCCTTCTAGGGGAATCCGCCGCCTGTAGCTAGCTTGGGTTTTTAAGGCGGTTGACCACCCGTGCCCCTCCAGGGAGGGACGGCACAAGGTCATCCCAGCAGGCAAGATATCAGCTTCTAATCCCCGCCTTGCAAGGTGGGGCCCTACGGCGCTAGCTGGTAAATCGGCGGTCACTTGTCCAGAGGGTGTATAGTAGTTTTAGACACGAAACCTTGGATAAGAAGACGGGTTGTTAACTGGATAACCCTTGGGCGCAAGTCCGTCTAAACTCTTTTCTTCCGCTTAGGCTCATGTCCCACCCCCATGGATCCCTCCGCGCCGGCATCACTGCTCTCAAGCAGGAGCGCTACCTGGAGGCGATCAATCTTCTCGAGTCGTTCTGCTACTGCTGCTCAATCCAAGAGAAGCAAGAGCGCAATGGCTCTAGGGCAAATCCGGAAGACTGCGCTTTGGCTCGTGTGGCTCTGGTCATGGCCTATCAGGGTAGTGGTGACCTGGAGCGCTCAATCGCCCTTTGCCAAGAGCTGTTGGAGCAGAAGGAAACAGTTGAGTCCACTACCTGGGCTCGGGAATGGGCAGCCCAGGCTCTGCCCACCCTCAAACAGGCTTCCGAACACGCCATGCCGCCTGAAGAAGTGATGGCGCGGCTGCCCGTCCTGCGGCAGTTGGAAGACTGTCGGCTCCTCTGTAGCTCCCGCGATCCGGCCCCGCATCTGCTTAAATCTGCCCATTTCTGAGGGAGAGGGCCTGCAGGGAAGGGTCCCTCTTAGCCGTGGATGTCCGGCCCTAGCCTCTATCGTTAGCAGCTTCATAGCAACTTTATGTCTGTTGTCGAGCCGATGACCTATCACTTTGTCGTTGCCAGCCTGTCTTTCTTACGTTCTGAGCCCCTGGAAGAGGTGCTGGAGGAGCGTCGCCGACACTACGAGGAGCGCCGCCGCCCTGTCGATTTCTTCTGGGTGCCGCAGCCGGCTTTTATGGAAGCCCCACCGTTGAAGCCTTTGCGGGACAAGCTGAGCGGCCCACTGGGGGCAGTGGTCTCAACCAACGAGGATTTCATTCGCTGGCTGAAGGTGCGCCTGACTTTTGTAGAAATGGGCAGCTTCGTGGCTCCTAGCGAGTCGATCCCGGATCCCTTGCGCTCCTTATCTGCCGACAAAGGGTAAGCCTGCCGATTCCTAAGATTTGAATGGGTTGAGGGGAGGGCAGGCCAGGATAAGATCGGGGCACCCCATACCTGCCCTCCTTGGCTGACGGGATCCTCCGTTGTGGGGCCGACGTCGGGGAAATGGGCAGGTCAGCCGCGGAGCACTATGACTTTATGACTTTGGAGCAACAATGGAACAGGCCGGAAGGAGGGGCAGAGGTCTGCCACCCCAACTCCTGCCTTCGGGATTTCCAGCCTGCATCAGCGCCAACTTGGGTGCTGAAGTCAGAAGCTCTCTTGCCTGAGCCGACAGCAAGCCCCACCCTGAGCTCGCCGGAGTGCTCCTCTGGGGATCCCTCACCAGATCCACTTCCCGAAGATCCCCAAAAAGAAGAGGAAAATCAAGGTTTATCTGAGCCGGGCCTGAGAAACTTTGTTGCTGTGCTGCGCCGACGCAATTTTCTGCTGCTGTGGACGGGGCAGGTGTGTTCGCAGTTGGCGGACAAAGTGTTGTTGGTGCTGCTGATTGGGTTGATTGCCCGCAAGTTTCAGCCAGAAGGAGCCTCTATTAGCGGTTGGGTCTCGGCCATCATGCTGACTTTTACGCTGCCGGCGATGCTACTGGGCAGCCTGGCAGGGGTATTTGTGGATCGCTGGCTAAAAAAAGGGGTGTTGGTGCTCTCCAACCTGGCGCGCGGGATCCTGGTGTTGCTGTTGCCGCTGCTGCTCTGGCTCACCGCCGGGCGCGACCTTTGGCCGGGGATCCCCTTGGGGTTTGTCGGGCTGTTGCTGGTGAGCCTTGCCGTCTCGACCCTGACCCAGTTTTTTGCTCCTGCTGAACAGGCGATTTTGCCCTTGATCCTGCCGAAGCGAGAGCTGCTGGCGGCCAATTCCCTCTACACCACCACGATGATGGCTTCGCTGATTGTTGGCTTTGCTGTGGGGGAACCGCTGTTAACCCTGGCGGATCATTGGGTGCGCCATTGGTTGCCGGGCTGGGAGGTGGGGCCGGAGCTGTTGGTGGGGGGAGCCTACCTCTTGGCCGGATCCCTGCTGTTGCTGCTACAACCCCACGAGAAGCTGGAGCCCCAGCCTTGGGAAGCCCCCCACCTTTGGGAAGATCTCCAGTTGGGCTTGCAATATGTCGGCCAGATGCCCCTGATCCGGGCTGCTCTGCTGCAGGTGGTGGTGCTCTACTCGCTGTTTGCGGCACTGGCCGTTTTGGCGGTGCGCATGGCCGAAGTGATGCCGGAGCTGAAGCCGGATCAGTTTGGGGTGTTGTTGGCCGCTGCCGGCCTGGGCATGGGGATCGGCGCCTTTTGGGTGGGGCATGCGGGCCGCCGGGTGAGCTGCCGCGCCTGGAGCGGGCTGGGATCCCTGCTGCTCTGTGGGTCTCTGGCAGCCCTATCTTGGACGACCCACTGGTTGTTGCTCAGCTTGGGCTGGATTGCTCTGTTAGGCTGTGGCGGGGCTTTGGTGGCGGTGCCGATGCAAACCTTGATCCAGGAGGAAACGCCAGATCATCTGCGAGGCAAGATTTTTGGGCTCCAGAACAATGTGGCCAATATCGCCCTCAGTTTGCCTCTGGTCTTGACGGGGTTGGCGGAAACCTACTTTGGCCTTTCCGGGATGTTTTTAGGCCTGTCTGCTCTGGCCGCTCTGGCGGGGCTGTACACCTGGAGCCTATTGGGCAGAGAAGGCCGGTGAAACCCTCTCAAAGCTGGGGCCAAGGCAGCAGCTAACTCTGCTACTCTTGTAGAGGCTCAAAAGTCGAGACCCTCCTTGCAGCTCGGCGCTTCGCCTTTGCGGGGATCCGCCCATGCACATCGCCTGGATAGGCAAGAAAACACCTTTCTGTGGCAATGTCACCTACAGCCGTGAGGTGACCAACGGCCTGTTGGATCGGGGACATCAAGTGAGCTTTTTTCACTTCACCAACGACGGCCAACCGCCCACTTGGGATCCCGGCTCTCGTGGAGGTGAAGGCTGGCGGGCAGAGCTGGATCGCCGCGACGTTTCCCTCCCCTGTCTGTATAAGTCGCAAATCTACACGATCCCGGCCCCCAACGCCAAGCGGGTGCTCACCCAGGCCCTCAGGGAACTGCAGCCGGATCTGGTACATGCCTCCTTGACGATTTCTCCCATTGACTTCGTGCTGCCGGAGATCTGTGCGGAGCTTAACCAGCCGCTGGTGGCCACTTTTCACCCGGCCTTCGACCGGCGGCGGCGCAACATCGCCTCCCGCACCCAATACTTGGCCTATCAACTCTACGCCCCTTGTCTGGCCAATTATCACCGCACCATCGTCTTCTCAGAGACGCAACGGGAGATCTTGGTCAAACTGGGGGTGCGTCCCCAGCAGGTGGTGGTCATTCCCAATGGCGTGGATGTGGACAAGTATTCGCCTGGGCCTTCAACCCTCAAACAGCGGTTGGGACTGGAGCGGATCTTTGTCTATCTGGGGCGGGTCTCGCCGGAGAAAAACCTGGAAGCCCTGCTCAAGGCTTGGAAACACTCCCAGATGGGGGAGAAGTGCGGTCTGCTGATTGTGGGGGATGGGCCGTTGCTCAACACCCTCAAGCCCTTCTATACCCTTCAACATGGGATCCACTGGCTGGGGTATATTGCCGACGAGCAGCAGCGCATCGAGATCTTGCGCGGGGCCGATGTGTTTGTTTTGCCCTCTTTGATCGAGGGGCTCTCTTTGTCCTTGCTGGAGGCGATGGCCTGCGGGCTGGCGGCGGTGGCCACCGATGTGGGCGCCGATGGCGAGGTTTTGGCGGATGGAGCCGGGATCCTGTTGGATCCGACACGGGTGACGGCGGAGCTGCAAACCCTGCTGCCTTTGCTGCGGGATCAACGGGAGTTTACCCAACTGCTGGGGATGAAGGCCCGCCGGCGGGTGCTGGAACGCTATACCCTCAGCCACAACATCAGTCGGGTGGAACAGCTCTACCGGGAGCTGTGCCAGGGATCCCGTCAGCATCGCCGGGCCTAAAGGAGGAAGTCGAAAGCGAGGCAGAACTTTTGTGTAGAGCTTGTGATATTTTTGCTAAGCTGTTTCGTTACGTTTCCAAGGGATTAACGCCAGCCTTCCCGATGGATGCTCACAGCCCCCAAAAGGCCGTTTCGGCACAGCTATCCGGCTCCTCGTGGTCGGAGCCTTTGCTTGGCCAGGATTTGCCCCCCAATCCTCCAGTTCCCTCCCTGGAGAACTCGGGCGACTTACGCTCAGCTCAGGCCAGCCCGGATCCGGTTGGCGTTACGTCTGATGAGGTGGAGCTGCCGGAGGTCAAGCCTGCCATTGTGCCTGCCCCTGCAATGCCGGATCGGGTGGCAATGGGGAGAGACCAGTATCGGATGCAGTATTTGCTGGCGTGGTTAGCCTTTGCCCTCCGCTCCTTTAACAACTTGAATCAGATCCTGGAGCTGACGGCTTTTGTGGCCAGCCAACTGACCGATGCCGAAGGCGGAGCCCTGGTTTTGTTCAACCCCAACGGCACCATTCAGTTGGATCAACTGCATTGCTCGGATCTCCACCACCGCGAACAGATTCGGGCTGAGATGGAGCAGATTGCCCAAACCCTCTCGGCTCAGGAGCCCATGCTCAAGACGGAGAGATCCCTGTCCGTCAAAATCCCTGCCCTCGAACACCTGTTGGACGAGCGGTTTCGCCAGAGCTTAGGGCCGGATGTGCGCCTCTTCGGCACGCCCTTGTTGATCCGCAACTCTGTCCAGGGTCGCTTGTACGTCTTCAGCCGTCAGCCCGGCTACCACTGGGATGAACGCCGCCAACAACTGTTGCGCCTGGTCGCCGATCAGGCAGGCGTGGCCATCGAAAACGACCGCTTGACGGCAGCCTTGCGCCGCAAAGTGGCCCTAGAAAAAGAAATGGAGATCGGCTCTTACATCCAGGCTCAATTGCTACCGCAGGAGTACCCGCAAGTCAAAGGCATTCGCCTGGCAGCTCGTTGCCGTGTGGCCAGCAAAGTGGGAGGCGACTACTACGATTTCATCAAGATTCCAGAAAAATCAGATCCGGCTGCCTCTCCACCCTCATCTGAAAAGCTGGCCATCGTCATTGGGGATGTGATGGGCAAAGGGGTGCCCGCCGGCCTGTTGATGAGCATGACCCGAGCCATGGTGCGGGCAGAAGCTCTCAACCGTCATTCCCCAGCCCGCGTTCTGCAACATCTGAACCGGGCCATGTACAGCGACCTGGAGCACTCCAATCGCTTCATCAGCCTGTTTTATTCAGAGTACGATCCCCACTCCCATCGCCTTTGCTTTAGCAACGCGGCCCACAACCCTACCCTGTGGTGGCAGGCCCGCACCCGCGAGATTCAACCCCTGGACACAGAAGGGGCGCTGATCGGCTTGGAGGAAAACAGCCACTACTCGGAAAGCTGCGTGCAACTGCAACCCGGAGATGTGGTGGTGTACTACACCGACGGCTACACCGAGGCTGCCAACAGCCGCGGGGAGCGCTTGGAAACCTCTGGGCTCATGGATGCCATCCAGCATGCTGCCTGTCGCTACGACTCCCCCGAAGACATCTTGGAGAGCTTGTTTGAGCAGATGGATGCTTTCCGAGGTCGCCAGGGATCCCCTCCTCTGACCCTGTTGCCGCCGGACGATCCAGAGCTGCTATTGCAAGATGAGATTTCCCTGCGGCCTGAGCCTGTGGACGATACCACACTGGTGGTGTTGAAGGTGTTGCCCGACTCTGAGCCAAAATAGCTAAAAAAGTTCGAACTCAGGGTACGCTCTAGCTAGTACAGGGCTGGCTCCCCTGCTTCCCGGTTATCTACACCTTAGGCATAGCCATGAACTTCTCTTCCTCTGGGTCTGAAACCACTTCGGTTTACTTGCCGGCTCCTGCTGCTTTCCAGACAAAAATGATGGTCGGGCAGGTGTTCCGGCAGGATGTACTGGGCGATATCCGCAAGGGTTGGAATGGCTTTGTGGAGTCGGGCCAAATTTGGGCGCTTTTGATAGGGATCGTGGTGGGCTATATGCTCAAGAGCATCACCAGCTCCCACTAGTTGCTCTGGCCGGATCCAGTTGGCCTGAGGCGGCGGGGTTTTAGCCGTCGGTTCTTGATTTTTGTATTTTTTCCACAACTGCAGCGGTGGTCAATCCTTCTCCCCATTCTCCCAGTTCTGAGCCGACAGCGACGGTTACCCCACGCCCCTGGAGCCAGCGCTTTGAGGGATCCCTGCATCCTGCCATCGCCCGCTTCAACGCCAGCATCGGCTTCGACATCCGCCTTTTGCCCTACGATGTGGCCGGATCCCTGGCTCATGTGCAGATGTTGGCCGCTTGCGGCATTCTGACCCGGCCAGAGGCCGACCAGATCCGGCAGGGGCTGGAGCAGATCCAACAGGAAGCGGCTGCCGGCACCTTCCGTCCCGATCCAGAGGCCGAGGATGTCCACTATGCCGTCGAGCGCCGTTTGGTGGCCTTGGTGGGGGAGGTGGGCAAAAAACTGCACACGGGGCGCTCCCGCAACGACCAAGTGGCTACCGATCTGCGCCTCTATCTGCGGGATCACATCGATCACCTGCGGCAGGCCCTCTGGGAGCTGCGGGGAGTCTTGCTGGACTTGGCCGAGCAGCATCTGGAGACGATCCTGCCCGGCTACACCCATCTGCAACGGGCTCAGCCGATCAGCCTGGCCCACCACCTTTTGGCCTATGAAGAAATGCTCTGGCGAGACTGGCAACGGCTGGGGCGGGTGCGGGAAGAGGTGAATGTCTGTCCCCTCGGCTCCGGGGCCTTGGCCGGCACTTCCCTGCCCATCGATCGGCAGCTCACTGCCCATCTGCTGGGATTTGAGCGCATCAGCACCAACAGCTTGGATGCCGTCAGCGACCGCGACTACATGGTGGAGTTTCACACCGCCGCCAGCTTGATTTTGGTTCACCTCAGTCGCCTCTCGGAAGAGCTTGTCCTCTGGGCCTCGCAGGAGTTCGGCTTTGTCGTCCTCACCGATGCCTGTGCCACCGGCTCCAGCCTCATGCCCCAGAAGAAAAACCCCGATGTGCCGGAATTGGTGCGCGGCAAGGCGGGGCGGGTGTTTGGCCATCTCCAAGCTTTGCTGGTCACCTTGAAGGGGCTGCCGCTGGCCTACAACAAAGATCTCCAAGAAGACAAAGAGGGGCTATTCGATACGGTCGAGACCTTAAAAGCCTGCCTGGAGGCGATGACCATCCTGCTGCGGGAAGGGATCCAATTTCAGCCTGAGCGCATGGCCGCTGCTGTGCAGGAGGATTTCTCCAACGCCACCGATGTGGCCGACTACTTGGTGCGCAAAGGGATCCCCTTTCGCGCTGCCCATGACCTGGTGGGCCAGATCGTGCGCATTTGTTTGGCAGAGGGGATCCTGCTAAAGGATCTGCCCTTGGAGCGCTGGAAAACTTTCCACCCGGCTTTTGAGGAGGACATTGCGGCGGCCATCGATCCCCGCCAGGTGGTGGCGGCGCGGCGCAGCGCCGGAGGAACGGGCTTTGCCGTAGTACGGGAAGCCCTACAACAGGCCCAGGCCCGCCACCAGCAGCCAGGGCCCTCGGAAGGAACGCTACAAATTTAAACTTATCTCAACGAGAATTGGCAATGTTTGGGTTTTCCTCGCCAGGGTGTGCCATCCTGAGGTTCTGAGCCGCTCCAACACAATTCCCAGCTTGTTGGCCTCTGCTCTGGGTGACCGTTTCATGTTGGATAACCTCACCGCCCATATCCTCGAAAATGCGGCCAAGCGTCGCTGGCGAGAACGCGCCTACAGCCGATTTTTGCAGGACTGGCGACGACAAGTGGTGCTGCTGCGCCGTCAACGAGCTGGGGAGTTGGGCCCCCCTCTGGGGGATCCCACCTGTGTTTTCAGCGCCCACTCGGCTTGGTTGCGCTGCGCCGTCAATCCACGGGGGCCGTGCCAGGGCTGCCCCCACTATGCCGCGGCTCCAAAACCCGCTCCAACTCTAGAGTCGCTCCATTAGAGGGATCCGACCGCTGGCGTCGGCACCATCGGGCCGCGCTCCCCCAAGCTGCGTCGAGTCGAGGACCCCGCTGTAGCCAAGTTGAGGGATCCCCGGCCAATTTGTGCCACAATAAAAGAACGGTAACTCCATCGACAAAAGCGAGATTCATGGCCCTTCACCTCTCGGCAGAGCACCTTCGCGCCATCCGCCAGCAGGGCGAGCAGGCCTTTCCCTACGAGGGCTGCGGCATTTTAATTGGCGAGCTCAAAGGATCGGATAAGATCGTCCACGAGCTGTGGCCGGCGGCCAACACCTGGGATCAAGCTGAAAACCCCTTAGCAGACGGAGAATCCAGCCGCCGCCGCTTCTTGATCGAGCCGGCAGTTTTCAAGCGGGCCAACGACCATGCTGTGCGCAGAGGGTTGGGGATCCTGGGCACCTATCACTCTCACCCCAACCATGCGGCTATTCCCTCGGAGTTCGATCGGCAGCACGCCTTTCCTTGGGGCTTTTCCTGTGTGATCGTCAGTGTGCGCGAGGGCAAAGCAGAAGAGGTGGTCAGTTGGGTTTTGGATGAGCAGGAGCAACCCCAGCGGGAGCCGATGCAAATTTTGGAAGATGCGGCCCTTGCCGCGCTGCCAGTTTTGGCCGGCTAGGGCCGGGCGTCGGTGGCCCTGATCTTCTAGCTTGAGGTGAGATCTGGGGCTGAGTTCCGTTGCGATCCCGGTTGGACAAGCCGGTGTGGAGAGAGTGAGTGGTGCCGGAAAAGCGGTAGTCTGAACTGGAGAGGTGACATAACTGCAAGCAGGTAGGTCCGCCAGATCGGCTCGGAACCTCAAAAATGAACCAGAGATCGCTAGAATCCTTCCCTGAACTCCCATGGCAACCAAAATCTTAATCCCCGCCCCCCTGCGCCCCTACACCGACAACCTGGAAGCTGTTGAGATCGAGGGCAGCAACGTCGGCGAAGTGATGCGCAACCTC
Source organism: Synechococcus sp. H55.7 (assembly GCF_047462395.1). Lineage (NCBI taxonomy): Bacteria > Bacillati > Cyanobacteriota > Cyanophyceae > Synechococcales > Synechococcaceae > Synechococcus > Synechococcus sp. H55.7. The sequence continues at coordinate 16,227 of NZ_JANSJD010000012.1, read as the reverse complement.
ATCGCCCGCTACGGCGAACTGAAGCGCCACCTCTACACCGAGGACGGCAAGCTGCGCAATTTCGTCAACGTTTACCTCAATGACGAGGACGTGCGCACTTTGACCCAAGGCGACAACACCCCCGTGGGAGAACAAGCCGTCATCAGCATTGTTCCTGCTATTGCCGGAGGGCTTTGACTATGCTGAACCTGGACACCAGCCAAGTCAGCCTCTCCCGCGAGGAGATGGAGCGGTTTTCTCGCCATTTGATCCTGCCGGAGGTGGGCCTGGAAGGACAAAAGCGGCTGAAAGCGGGCAAGGTGCTCTGCATCGGCACAGGCGGCCTCGGCTCACCCCTGTTGCTGTACTTGGCGGCAGCCGGCGTGGGGCGGATCGGCATCGTCGATTTCGATGTGGTGGACGTGTCGAACCTGCAGCGGCAGGTGATCCACGGCACTTCCTGGGTGGGCAAGCCCAAGGTGGAATCGGCCAAAAATCGCATCCTGGAGATCAACCCCTATTGCCAGGTGGACATTTACAACACCGCTCTGAAGGCCCACAACGCCCTGGAGCTGTTTGCCAACTACGACGTGATCGTGGACGGTACCGATAATTTCCCCACCCGCTACCTGGTCAACGATGCCTGTGTGCTGACGGGCAAGCCCAATGTCTACGGCTCGATCTTCCGCTTTGAAGGGCAGGCGACGGTCTTCAACTACGAGGATGGGCCCAACTACCGCGATCTCTACCCCGAGCCACCCCCGCCAGGATTGGTGCCTTCCTGTGCCGAGGGGGGAGTGCTGGGGATCCTGCCCGGCATCATCGGCCTCATTCAAGCTACGGAGACTGTGAAGATCCTGTTGGGCATCGGCACGACCCTGAGCGGGCGGCTGCTGCTCTACGATGCTCTAAAAATGAGCTTCCGCGAGCTAAAGCTGCGCAAAAACCCCGCCACCCCGCCCATCACTCAACTTATCGACTACGAGCAGTTCTGCGGAATCCCGCAAGCGCAAGCCAGCCAAGCGGAGATCCCGGAGATCAGTGTGGCCGAGCTGAAGGCGCGGATGGATGCCGGCAAAGATTTTGTGTTGATCGACGTGCGCAACCCCAACGAGTGGGAGATCGGTCGGATCCCTGGCGCCCACCTGATCCCGTTGCCGCAAATCGAAAATGGCGATGGGGTGGAGCAGGTGCGCAAGCTGCTCAATGGCTCGGAGCTGATCGTCCACTGCAAGAGTGGAGTGCGCTCGGCTAAGGCCTTGAAGATCCTACAAACTGCTGGGATCGCGGGGAAAAATCTACGCGGTGGCATCCTCGCCTGGGCTGAGGCTTACGATCCCTCGATTCCCAAGTACTGAGACAACTTCCGGATCCCTGGTCCAGGATATGATGGCTCCGCTGCCCAGAGCCGGCTGTGCCCAATATCTCCCTTTTGCGTCCCTTTTTCCATGAGTGCCACTTTGCCGGCAGAGACAGAAACCATCTTTCACTCCATCCCCGAAGCCCTGGAAGACCTCAAGTGTGGCCGCATGGTCATCGTGGTCGATGACGAAAATCGGGAAAACGAAGGGGATCTGATCTGTGCTGCCCAGTTTGCCACGCCAGAGGTGATCAACTTCATGGCCACCCACGGGCGCGGCCTCATTTGTCTAGCCATGCAGGGATCCCGTCTGGACGAGCTGAAGATCCCGCTGATGGTGGGGCAAAACACCGACAGCAACCAGACTGCCTTTACCGTCAGCATCGACGCCGGGCCAGAGTTAGGGGTTTCGACGGGCATTTCCGCCGCCGATCGCTCCCGCACCATCCAGGCGGCCATCCACCCCCATACGCGGCCGGAAGATCTGCGTCGCCCTGGGCATGTCTTTCCGCTGCGGGCGCGGGAAGGCGGGGTGCTCAAACGGGCCGGCCACACAGAAGCGGCGGTGGATCTGGCGCTGCTGGCCGGGCTGTACCCGGCAGGGGTGATCTGCGAGATCCAAAACCCGGATGGCTCGATGGCCCGCCTGCCCCAGTTGGTCGAGTTCGCCCACCAGCATAATTTGAAGATCATCACCATCGCCCATCTGATCGAGTACCGCTTGCGCACCGAACGGCTGGTGCATCGGGGGGCTACTGCCACCTTGCCGACGGAGTTTGGCCGGTTTCAGGTCTACGGCTACCGCGACAGCCTCAACCAGGTGGAGCACCTGGCGCTGGTGAAGGGGGATCCGACCCAATTTGCCGCCGAGCCCGTCCTGGTGCGCGTGCATGTGGAATGCCCCCTGGGGGATGCGCTGGGATCCCTGCGCTGCGACTGCCGCCGCCAATTGACCGCCGCCCTGAAGATGATCGACCACCAGGGCAAGGGGGTGCTGGTGTACCTGCGCCGGCAAGAGCAGGAGCTTAGCCTCATCCAGCAAATTCAGTCCTATGCCCTGCAGGATCTGGGGCTAGCTGAAACCGCGCCGCCGGCAGCGATGGATCTGCGGGATTACGGCATTGGCGCCCAGATCCTACGCGATGTGGGGGTGCGCCAAATGCGCTTGATCAGCAACACCTCTCGCCACATCAGCGGCTTGAAAGGATTTGGCCTGGAAGTGGCCGAGCGGGTGCCCTTGCTGGTGGAAGAGCCGGATCTCAATTTGCACGTGCAGCCATCCTGTTCTCTAGAAAACGCGACCCATTCCGGCTTAAGCCTGTAGAGCGTTGTAGGGCCGGGCGGTGTGGTGGAACAGGGGCCGCGGTGCAGCCGGTTCGTCCTCGACCCCATAAGCCTTGCATCCCCAAGGCCAGAACGACCAGGAAGGACGTTTGGGCAAAGATGGAGCCAGGCGCGCTGGCAAGACAGAGTCCCTGGCCGTGGGGCTCAAGAGGGGCTTTGGCAAGACGGGAATGTCGGATCCCACCTGCGACCACACCTCGTAGCTCTGGGATCGCACCACCACAATGCTGATCAGGGAGCCGCGATCCATGTCGTAGCGGCAACTGTCGATGGCGTCCTGCAGCCGAGAAAAGCTGCGGTTAAAGACGTAAAAATGGCCCTGAAAGCGGATGGCTTCCCAGAAACCTTCCCGTGTCACCGCCACATGGTCGCGATCGGCGGCGGCGTAGTCGAGGATCACCATACGTGTAAAGACTGATTAGCGATGGATCAGATTAGGGTGGCTTTTACCGTATTTCCACTTAAGCACACCATTGCACAGCCCGTCATCCGCGAAATGGCCTGCCTGCAACAAGACTTAAGGAGTTTTCTCGCCCTTGCTCCTCACGGGATCTGGCCCAATTCCCGTCGCAGCTCGGCCATGGCTGCTTCTCCGATGTGGGGGGCGGCGCAGACCAGGTGGGGCGTGCGGATCAGGTCGGGTCGGGCTTGGCGCACTAGGGCGCGCAGGGTGGGGTAGCTGGCCTCGTCGCAGATGAGGGTGTGGGCGCGGCGGATCAGGGATCCCACCCGCTCGGCATCGGAAATCACCGCCGTCAGCACCAGCAGGTCTCCCCGCAGGCTGTGGACAATCACCTCGGCAACTTCCAGGAGGGCGGTGCTGATGCTCACCAGCCCTAGACAGGCGTGGGGAGGCAATTGGCGAATCAGGGCAATTTCGCGGGCGTAGTCAGATACCTCCACCGGGAGAACACGGGCCCCCCGCGGCTGGGCAATGGCCTCGACGGCGCTGAGAAAATAGTGGAGCGTCACCACAGTGCCGGAATGGATTTGATCCAGCACGGCGGCCAGATCCTCTAGGGGCACCAACTGCACCCGGATGCCCAAAGTCTGTTGGATTTGTTGGGCCATCAGTTGTCCTGTGCCCAGATCCCGATTGGGCACGCACACCAGCACTTGGGCACTGCAGCGCAACCGCCAGTCGATCTCCGCCAGCAGCAGATCCCGCACCTGCTCCAGAGAAAAGCCCTGTTGCTGAAGCTGATCGATACCCTGGCGCACCTGCTGCAGGGCTTGTTGGGATCGATCCAGGTTTTCGCCCAGACTACAAGAGCGGTTAACCGCCTGGCGGGCGGAGCCGCTGACGTAAATGCCAGATCCAGCGCGCGTTTCCACCAGACCCATGGCCTCCAGTTGGTGGTAGACCTTGTGGATGGTGTTGCGGTGCAGGCCCGTCTGCATGGCCAACTGACGGGTGCTGGGCAGGCGATAGCCGGGAGGAAATTGCCCGCAGGCAATGCCAAAACAGAGTAAGTTGAAGAGCTGGACAGAGCCAGGGATCCCGCTCTCCGGCTGAATAGAAATGCGCATCATGGCCCGCCTGAAGAAACGAACCTAGTTGTTAGAGAGACCCAAAGACACGGGACTTTTGCCAAAAGAATTGCACCAACACCCCTAAGGATAGGCACTCGAGAACTGCTCTGGCGAGCTTTGTCCAGACGGGCACAGGGATCCCCTCTGTTGCCGCGCCCCCCCCAACCCGATGGCCGAGGATCCGGCCTCTGCATTCCAAGGCGGGGGATCCCGCCCTGGCCTTGTTACAGAAATTTAGAATCGTTACAATAGTTAGCATCTTTGCATTGCAGGTTTCATCTTATGGCACTCACTCAGCGCTTTCCCGTGCTGTTCGTCTCAGTTTTGCGTCACGACAGCGTAGCCCCGCGCTGGTCTCAAGTGGCGTGGACCGTCTTGCGGGTGGTGGCAGGGCTATTCATGATTCACAACGGCCTCGACAAACTGGCTGATATCGAGGGGTTTGCAACGGCTTATGTAGAAGTGATCGGGTTGCCTTTCCCGATCTTTTTTGCTTATGTAGCTGCCTATACTGAACTGATCGCAGCTCCGCTGGTGGCAGTGGGTTTGTTGACCCGCGCGGCGGCGTTGGGTTTGTTCGCCACGATGGCGGTGGCCATGTTCCACCACATCAAGGTGGCCGGCTTCAGCGTTCCTTATCTGGAGCTATCGGCTATCTACGCGGCCATCTTCTTGGCCTTTGCGGTGAATGGCGGCGGCTGGTTCTCTTTGGATCAGCTCTTGGCGAACGGTATTGAGGCGGGGCTGAACCGCTCCAGCCGACAAAAGTTGGAGAGCCTGGAGTCTTCGTTGCAGGCCACTGAGAAGGTAATTGCGCTGGGGGATCAAGAGGCTGAAGCCGCCGAAACCCCTCGCTCCTGAGCCAACTCAGGGACGGGGGTGAGGGCTAAAGGCGGCTGGCGGCTCGCTCCATCAGGCGTTGGTGGGTGGAGCGCACCGGCTCTCCCGGCCTAGGCTGCCGCTGCACATAGGTGCCATCGGGGCGCAGCTCCCAGGCCTGCCGGTTATCCGTCAGACAAATCTCCAAGATCGCCTTCAGCTCTTGCTGCAACAGAGGATCCTCTACAGGGGTCACCACCTCGACGCGGCGATCCAGGTTGCGGGTCATGTAGTCGGCGCTGCCGATGAAGTACTCTTCCTGGCCGTCGTTGTAGAAGTAGAAGATGCGGGAGTGCTCCAAAAAGCGCCCGATGATGCTGATAACGCGGATGCGCTCGCTCAGGCCCGGGATCCCTGGTTTTAGGCAGCACATGCCGCGCACAATGAGATCAATCTCCACCCCTGCCTGGCTAGCCTCGTAGAGCACTTGGATCATGCGTGGGTCGGTGAGGGAGTTGACCTTGACGATGATGCGCCCTTGGCGTCCTGCCTGGGCATGGCGCATCTCTCGCCGGATCAAGGCTTCCATGCCCTGGCGCAAGGTACGGGGGGCCACCAGCAGCTTGCGGAAGTGCCGCTGCCGCGAGTAGCCGGTTAGCAGGTTAAACAACTCGGTTACATCGTTGCAGAGGGTCTCGTTGCAGGTGAACAGGCCCAGATCGGTGTAGATACGGGCGGTCTTGGGGTTGTAGTTGCCGGTGCCGATGTGGACATAGCGCCGCAGGGATCCCCCCTCTTCCCGCACCACCAGGGCCAACTTGCAGTGGATCTTCAGCCCTGGCAGGCCATAGGCCACGTGCACCCCGGCTTTTTCCAGCTTCTTGGCCCAGAGGATGTTGTTTTCTTCGTCGAAACGGGCCTTCAGCTCCACCAGAGCGGCCACCTGCTTGCCGTTTTCGGCAGCCTGGATGAGGGATCCCACCACCGACGAATCGCCAGAGGTGCGGTAGAGGGTTTGCTTAATGGTGAGCACCTGCGGATCGTTGGCCGCCTCCTCCAGAAACCGTTCCACACTGGCAGCAAAAGAATCGTAGGGGTGATGCACCAGCAGATCCCCTTCCCGGATGACGGAGAAGATATCCACCGGCTCGTCGCTGACCGAGGCAGTACGCAAGCGGGGAGGGGTGACGGGCCCCCAAGGGGGATCCTTTAAATCGGGTCGATCCAGGCCGAGAAAAGCCATCACCCCCCCCATGCTCAAAAGGCCATCCACCTCGTACACGGAGTCGCTGTCGAGGCGCAGCTCTTCGCAGAGCCGCTGTCGAATGGCAGACGGCATGGACTTGGCAATCTCCATGCGCACCACCGAGCCGAAGCGGCGCTTGCGCAGCTCTTCTTGAATGGCCGCGAGCAGATCGTCGGCTTCGTCCTCTTGGATTTCCAGATCGGCACCGCGGGTGATGCGGAAGGGGTAGTACTCCAGCACTTCCATGCCCACGAACAGCGCCTCCAGGTGGTGGGCAATCACCTGCTCCAGCGGCACAAAGCTTACCCCGTCCCGCAGCGGCACAAAGCGAGGCAGGGTGCTGGGCACCTTGATGCGGGCAAAGTGTTCCCTGCCGGTTTCCGGATCCCGCACCACCACCGCCAAGCTGAGGCTGAGGTTGGAGATGTAGGGGAAAGGATGGCCCGGATCCACCGCCAAGGGAGTGAGCACGGGAAACAACCGTTGGTCGAAATACTCCCGCAGCTCCTGCCGCTCCGGCTCGGCCAGCTCAGAAAAATCGCGGATGTGAATGCCTTGTTCCGCAAGCTTAGGCACCAATTCCTGCCGAAAACACTCGTGTACCTTTTGAATCAGGGGGCGCAGGTGCTGGGAAATCTGCCGCAGCTGCTGCTGCGGCGTGAGGCCATCGGGGGTCGGCAGCAGCACGCCTGTTTCCAACTGACGGCGAATCACCGCCACCCGCACCATAAAGAACTCGTCCAGGTTGCTTTCGAAAATAGCGAGGAACTTCAGCCGCTCCAAGAGGGGGGTGCGCTCGTCCAGGGCCTCGTGCAAAACCCGGGCGTTGAACTCAATCCAGCTCAGCTCCCGGTTGAAGTAGTGCTCCGGCAAGGCATAGCCCTCCTGGATGGGCGCAGTCGGGATCCCTGGCTGGCCAGCATTGGGGGGGCAACCTGTCGCATCGGGGTTGCGGGGCGACAAGGAGGAGTCCGTTTCCTTGGAGCGCGGAGTCATGGTGGCCGAGATCTGGGTTGTCTCAAAGCGTCAACAACGGCTGGAGCCGACCCAATCCTATCCTGCTGGGTTCTGCTTGGAGGAGGCGGAAGTGTCCAAAACAGGCTTGGGCGGGCGTTCTGGCAACAGCCCTTGGGAGCGGGTAAGCAGAATTACCTGCAGCAGGATCCCGATCAACAAAATGCGCAAGGGACCGGCCCGGGTGGCCCACTGGGGCGGCAGACGGTTGGTCAACCACTCGCTGCCCGACCACACCCCCCAAATGGCCAGCACCCCCAGCAGGGCGCCGCGATTGTTGCCGCTGCCCCCCGCGATCAACATCACCCAGACGATAAAGGTGGCAAACTCCGGCTGGAAGGCTTCCGGGCTGATGAAATTGACAAAGTGGGCATAGAGCGCCCCCGCCAGCCCCATCAGCATGGATCCCAGCACAAACGCCTGCAGTCGAAACTGGAGGACATCTTTGCCGGCGGCCAGGGTTGCCGGCTCATCCTCGCGGATGGCCCGCAGCACCCGTCCCCAGGGGGAGCGATAGGCCCGCTCACTCAGCCAGTAAACCACCGCCAAGACCAGCAGCACCAAGCCCAAGTAGAGCAGCGTATCCTGCCCTGGGATCCAGCCGCGAAAGGGCCGCGGAATGCGGGTGATGCCGCGCACCCCGTTGGTCAGCCAGCCCTCGTTCCTCAGGATTTGGCTGATGATCTCGGCAATGCCGATGGTGGCAATAGCCAAATAGTCGGAGCGCAGCTTCAGGGTGATCAAGCCAATCAAGAAGGCGATCGCACCGGCGGCGGCTACTGCTATGGCAAAGCCCACCCAGAACGGCAGATTGAACCCACCCAGATGTTCAGGGGTGGGCGGCGCCGTGGCTATGGCGCTGGCGTAGGCCCCCACAGCAAAAAAGGCCCCCACGCCGATGTTGAACATGCCGGCATAGCCCCACTGGATATTGAGGCCCAGCACCAGCACGCCGTAGATCCCCACCAAAACCAAAAAGAAGATGGCGTAGCTCAACATCAGGCCCGCCCCCCCAATAGCCCTGTGGGCCGGAAGATCAGCATCAGCACCAAAATGGCGAAGGCTACCCCTGTTTTGTAGGCCGGATTGATCGCTAAAGTCGAGAACTCCTCCGCCAGGCCAATTACCAGCCCCCCAGCAATGGCTCCATAGGGACGGCCAATGCCGCCGAGAATGGCTGCCGCAAAAACGGGCAACAACAGCCGCCAGCCCATGGTGGGGTGCAGCCGCGTATCCAGGCCCAGGAAGATGCCCGCCACACAGGCCAAGGCAGCGCCGATGGCCCAAGTCCAGAGGATGATCCGCTCCGTCTCAATGCCGGTCACCTTGGCCAAGTCAAAATTGTCGGCCATGGCCCGCATCGCTTTGCCTACCCGCGTGCGCTGCAAAAACAGGTGCAGAGCCACCACCAGCAAGGCCGTTCCCACCAGAATCACCACCCAATCCGGCTTGATGCGCAGCCCCCCCAACTGCCAGGGCAACTGGATGCCGCTGCGGTACACCTGGTTGTTGGGCCCCCAAACGATCTGCACCAAGCTGCGCAAGATCAGGGCCGTGCCAAAAGAAGAAATGAGCAAAATCACCGGTGCTTCCCGGCGCAGGCGGCGATAGATCAGTTGGTCGATCCCCACCGCGCAAAGTGCCGTCGCCAAGGCCGCCGGGATCCAGCTCACCCCAATCGGCCAACCCAACCCGACAAACGTCAGAGCAAAATAGGCCCCCAAGGTCATCAGATCCCCGTGGGCAAAGTTGGCAAAACGCAAAATGCCGAACGTCAGCGACACCCCGATCGCCCCTAGGGCGTAGATGCTGCCCAGGACGAGGCCATAGATAAAAAGCTGCAACAGTTGGGCCACCCTTGCCCCCGCAATACTCTGCCCTGATGATGCCACGGGTTTGCCGAGAGCGGGATCCCATCCGGCCCAGCGGCAGGGTAGAGCTAGGGTAGGAGAAAGCGCGCAAGAGAGATCCATGCAGCCCAACTCTTCCCGGATCCCAGGTTGGCTAGTGGTTTTGGCCCTGCTGAGCGCTGCCTGTGGTGGGCCGGAGCCACCTCCAAGCAGGGATCCAGGTGTCCCGCGCGAGCCTATCTCCACCCCCCAGTTAATCTACGAAAACATCACTCTCACCCAGGCCAAACCTGACGGTGGCCTGCTCTGGCGCTTGCGGGCGCGCCTGGCCGAATACGAGTCCCCCCCAGAAAACGGCTCCACTCCCGTACAGTTGGGATCCGCCCATTTGCAGTCTATCGAGGGAGAGTTTTTCGACGCAGACAACCGCGCCATCCGCACCCGTGCCGAGCGAGGATCTGTGTACCCAGACGAGCGGCGGCTGGAATTGACGGGCCAAGTGGCGGTGGAATCGGAGCGGGATAACCTGCACCTGCAGGCAGAGCGGCTGCAGTGGCTGCCGGAACAGCGCCTCCTCGAAGCCGAGGGCCAGGTACAGGTGGAGCTGTTGGACGGCCAGGGATCCCTGTGGGGGGATCGTTTGCGCATCGACTTTGGCCAGGCCCAGATGCAACTGGAGAATTGGGATCCAAGCCAACCGGTGCGGGCCAAGTATCGCGATCCGGAGCTGGAGCTGACCGCCAGCCGCTTGCTCTGGAACTTTGGTGCCGGCGAGGTGCAGGCGTTGGGAGCAGTCGAGGTGGATGCCCCCCAGCAAACGGTGCGCCTCAGCGGCGAGCAATTGCGGGCCCCGCTGCCCCTGACCGAGCTGCGCCTGCTGGGCAACGTGAAAGCCAAAGCCGTTCCCGTTGGCGGAACGGGATCCCTGCAGACCGGCCAAGAGCTGGAAGCCCAAGAGATCCGCTGGCGCATCGGCTCCACCCAACTGCAAGCCCTGGGCAATGTGCGCTACCGCCAACCTGGACAAGCCCTGACTGTGAGCGGTGACCAAGGGATCCTGGATTGGCAGGCCAACACCGCCCGGATCCAAGGCAACAGCCAAACCCGGCTCACTTTGCCCTAGGAGCCGGCGACAAAGGGCCAACAAGAGCATGTCAAGATAGTTTAAGAACCGTGCTGGGTGGGTTGTGGTGAGGAGTTCAGCAATGGCAGAGGCCGCCTGGGGGGAACGCCCCAACATTCTGTTGATCGTGCTGGATACCCAGCGGGCGGATCGCCTTTCCTGCTACTGGTCAGAGGAAGAGCGGGCCCGCCAGGTGCCCACCAGCCCCAACCTGGATCGGCTGGCCGCTGAGTCCACCCTCTTCGAGCGGGCCATCGCCCCCGCCCAGTGGACGATCCCCTCCCACGCCTCCCTGTTTACGGGGGAATACCCCAGCACCCACCAAACCGTTCAGGCAGACCTGGAGCTGAGCCCTGCTCTACCCACCCTGGCGGAGCTGTTGAAGCTGGGCGGCTACACCACCGTGGGCTTTTGCAACAACCCCCTGATCGGGATCCTGAAAAACGGCCTGCGGCGCGGCTTCGACACCTTCTACAACTACGGCGGGGCCCTACCCACCCGCCCTCCCGAAGGCAACCCTCTGCCGGCTCCCCTCAACCGCTGGCTGGCCGCCTACACCCAGTTTTGGCGCCGTCTCTCCTACCCGGTGCAAAATGCCTTTGCCCGCTCCGACACCCTTTTTCAGTTGGCGCTGCACCCCTGGTTTGCCTCCCTCTGGACCCGCCTGATGAACTTTAAGGGCAACACGGCTGCCTCCATCGCCGACCTGAACCGCTACCTGCAGCAGATAGCCCGCTGCCCTGCCGGAGCACCGCCTTTCTTTTGCTTCGTCAACCTGATGGAGCCCCACCTGCCCTACTGGCCGCCGGAGCCCTTTGTGCAGAAATACGCCCCCTACTTCAAGACCAACCGCGAGGCGCGCGACTTTTTGCGCCAGTACAACGCCCAGCCCTACCGCTGGATGGCGCCCCTGCCGCAGCCGCTTTCTCCCCTGCAAGCGCAGGTGCTCAGGGACATCTACGATGCCGAGGTGGCCTACCAGGATCACCTGCTGGGATCCGTCTTCGCCACCCTGCGCCACACCGGCCTGGAGCAGAACACTCTGGTGGCTATCGTCGCGGATCACGGCGAAGGCTTGGGGGAGCACGACTTCGTCGGCCATGCTTTTGTGGTTTACGAAGAGCTAATCCGCGTCCCCCTGATCCTGCATTACCCCGGCTATTTTCCGGCAGGAAAGCGCGTGACCACCCCCGTTTCCACCCGCCGCCTCTTTCATACTCTCTTGGAAGCTGCCGGCTTCCGCCCCAGCCTTTCTCTAGCCAACGGCGCCCCCCGTATCAGCCTCAAGCTTCGCCGCGAGATCGCCCGCCTCAGCCTGACCCGCACCCTGGCCGGTGAGGATCCGGAGCAGGGGGTGGTGCTCAGCGAGGCCTTCCCGCCCCACCTTCTCCTGCGGGCCATGGAAAACCGCAACGACAGCCTGCTGCAGGCGCGCGCCTGTTACGACACCCGCCGAGCCCTCTACGAAGGGGTGACCAAGCTGATCCAAACCGGAGATCGCCCCAGCCTCTACAACCTGGAGCAGGATCCGGCGGAACTGCGGGATCTGCTCTTGGCCGGGATCCCTTCTGAGCCTGGTAGCCCTTCCCTTTCCCCCCAAACTTGGCTGACCCGCCTGCGGCAAGCCTTGAGGCAGTGGCTGGACTGGGCAGAGTCGCGCCGGCCCAGCACGGCTCCTCGCAAGGTAAATGTGGAAAGCGATGCAGACTTGGTACGGCAGATGCAAGAGCTGGGCTACCTGGAGTAGAGGCTATTCCAGCTCTCCTGCTTCCCCCACATGATCCCGCACATAGCCGTTTAAATCGTAGTCATCCGCCTCCTCGGGATCCGCTGTCGGCCAGTCCTCGTTTTGCCCGCCGATAATGACGCGGCTGAGGTGGATGTACTCGAGGCTAAGGGTGCGCAAGGCGTTGATCAACACGTCCAGCGCCAAGGCATCGGCAGTGCCCAGATCAAACCAGCAGCGGGCCCAGTTGTCCTTTTCCTCTAGGGATCCCATGTTGTGCATTAGAGAGGGCAGAGGATCCGAGTCGCTGGGGTACTCCAAATAGCTCAGATCCACCTCCGCCTCTTGGGCCACCAGGCGCTCGGCGTTGAATCCTCCCAACTTGCCCAGCACATACCACGATTCCAGCACCTCGTTGAGGTACTCCAGCTCAGCTTCGACCGGCGGCTCGGCAAACTCAAACCAGATCCAGAGATTTCCCGGATCGCACTCGCGAAACTCCACTTGCATGGACAGCTCCTCTGCTGCGGCCTAGCCCTTGATCTTAACTGCCAAGAGCGCGAGAACATAAGTCCCGCGCTGTATGCGTAGCAACCCTGCGGGAAGCAAACTACAGCGCCGGGATACATGGAGTCTCGCTGCTTGCTTTCAATGCCCCCGAAGCAAGCATTTACCACCCCACTCCGGTTGTGGTAAAACGACCCCATATTGACCATGCACTACACCTACCGAATCTGCCCAGATGCCACACAGCAAGCCCAACTGCTGGAGTGGCTTGCAACATGCAGAGGCGGGTATCACTACGCTTTGCGCGAACTCAAAGACTGGGTTGCTTCGCGTCAGAGCCTTCTACAGACCAGATCTGCGATCGGTGAGGGAGCGACCGGGATCCATGTCTACGATCGAAGTCTTTGATGCGCAGCAGGTGGCCAGGCTGATCGAGAGCCTGGCAGCAGCGATCGCCAGGGATCACCCCCACCCCCAGAAGCTCACTCTGATCGGCATTCGCACTCGCGGAGTCCCCTTGGCCTACCGCCTGCGGGATCGGATTGCCGCTCGACTGGGGATCCCGCCCCAGGTCGGGGAGCTGGACATTACCTTTTTCCGAGACGACCTGGGCGCCGGCGGGCTGCGCACCCCCGATCGCAGCGAGATGCCCCGGGATCTGACTGGCCAGGAGGTGGTGCTGGTGGACGATGTTATCTTTCGGGGTCGCACCGTCCGCGCGGCTCTGGAAGCCCTGCATCACTTTGGGCGACCGGAACGGGTGCGCTTGGCCGTGCTGATCGACCGTGGTCACCGCCAGTTCCCCATCCAACCGGATTACTGCGGTTACCAGCTTCCCACGGAACCTGAGCAAAGGGTGAGGGTTCATCTGCGGGAAACCGATGCAGAAGAGCGGGTGTTGTTGATAGACCAAACAGCAAAGAGCGATCCCTAAGCTGGTGCTTGGGGTATTTTGGGGATGATCTGCCGCAACTCACCGCTATGTCTTGGTTGCCGGAGACCCGCCGTTACGCTGTTTTGGGCACGGGCGCCCTGGGGGGATTTTATGGGGCGAAATTGCAACAGGCAGGCTTTGCGGTGCATTTTCTGCTGCACAGCGACTATGACTATGTTCGCCAAAACGGCTTGTGGGTGCAGTCCTGCTGGGGGGATTTTCATTTGCCGCAGGTGAATGCCTACGCAGCAGTAGAGGACATGCCCCCTTGCGAAGGGGTGATCGTGGCTTTGAAAGCCACCCAAAATCACCTGCTGCCGCAGTTGCTCCCGCCCGTGTTGGCCGAGAATGGCGTGGTGATCGTGCTGCAAAATGGGCTGGGGGCGGAGCCGGAGGTTGCCGAGTGCGTCGGCCCTGAACGGGTCATGGGGGGCCTGTGTTTCATCAGCTCCAACAAGGTTGGCCCCGGCCACATTCATCATCTGGACTATGGGTCGGTGCTGCTGGCAGAATACGGCCCTAACTATGCCCCCCAAGGGATCACGCCCCGTCTTCAACAAGTTCAAGCCGATTTTCAACGGGCAGGGATCCCCACCACACTCTCTCCGGATCTGATGTTGGCCCGCTGGCAAAAGTTGGTCTGGAACATTCCCTTCAACGGCCTCTCGGTGGTGTTCAACGCCGACACGCAGCAGATGATCCGCGACCCTGAGGCTCGTGCTTTGGCGGAAACGCTGATGCAGGAGGTGATCCAGGGAGCGGCGGCCTGTGATCGCCTGCTTCCCGATTCCCTGATCCCAGAAATGCTCACCAACACCGAGAAGATGGCTCCCTACCGCACCAGCATGAAGATCGACTACGAGCGCAAACGTCCTCTGGAACTGCAGGCAATCTTTGGCAACCCACTGCGCTATGCCCGACAAGCCGGGATCCACTTGCCGCGGGTGGAAATGCTCCACCGGCAGTTGCAGGTGTTGGATCGCCTGAATCGAGGGATCCCTGTCGCTCAGCAGGCTTGAGTTTTTCAAGATCAGCGGCGCCTGTAAACTACCCGACTCCGACCGCTCAGCGGTACGGACTGGGCTTAAGCGCTCCGCAAAGCCGACAAGGTTGCCTCTAGCTTCACGGCTTGCGAAGCAGACACCTTGAGCTTGCAGGAGAAAGTCAGGACTTGGGTCATGTTGCAATCATACGTCGTCCGCATTCCTCCCGACCCTGACCCTACAGGGCGGGCCTCCTGCGGTTTCTAGCTGAAGCTAGGTCAGGCTTTTTCCTCCGCTGGCGGGTAGACTGAGCGCCAGTCGGGTACCGTTGCTCTGGCCTTATGCCGCTGGGATCCACCCACGATCGCATCACCCTCTGGACGGCCCCCGGCATCACCTTGGCCGCCGGTTTGTTGGGGAATAGCACCACCGTTGCTCTGGCTGTGGGATCCGCCTATCTGTTCAGTGGCCTGATGTTTTCTGGAGATCTGGACACCTGTTCTCGACAGTACCAACGCTGGCTGTTCTTGCGCTGGATTTGGCTGCCCTACCGCAAGTGGATGCGGCATCGCTCCTTCTGGTCGCATGGGCCCATCGTGGGCACCGCCCTGCGGGTGCTGTACTTGAGCCTATGGGCCGGCGGAGTTGGCCTGCCGGTGGCTTGGCTGGGATCCCGGTTGGGCTGGTGGATGTGGCAGCCTTGGGTGTGGCGCAGCGATCTCTGGCAATGGCTGCAAGTTCACGCCGAGATCCTGTTTTGGATTGGGATGGGGTTGGAGCTGGGATCGGCCAACCACAGCCTCAGCGATTGGATGGTCTCCAACTGGAAACGCTGGCGCAAAAAACGCCGTCAGGTTCGCTCCAGGCCACTCGGCTATCGTCGCTAGATCCCCGTTGGACCAAGAGTAAACTACCCCACACTTGAACCTGTTGCTGTCCTGTGCCTGCAAGCCCGCCCTCCTGAGAAGACTTAACGGCCAATCTTTGTCAATTGCCCCCGCCCCCTCTGTCCGACTCCCGTGGCTTGATGCAAATTATTCCTATTTTGTCGGCTATGTATTGCAATTTAGTCTCAATAGAGTTATGCTGTTACTCAGTCGAGTGGTGGAGTTCTATCCATCAGTCTTCCTCTCTTGTCTTGGACGTGACAGGGATCCCGCGCCGGTGGAACTGGCCATCCTGCCTTTGGCAGGGATCCCTTTCTCTCTTCTTCGGCTTTAGCCGAGCTTCTGGGTTAATGAGAGTCAGTCCTAGTTAATGAGGGGATAGTTTCTGCTGGAGTGGGTCGAGCTGCGGAGGTGGCGGTGTGCGGCAATAACAGCGGCTGAGGGCCGGAAGACAAGACCTAATACATACAAAAGTCGCTGCGCCAGTTGTCTTTGTAAACCCGTTGCAAGCTAAGGGGAAGGGCTAACTTTTTGGGGCAAACTGTCTGTCCTAAACCTTGTGTTGCTGTTTAAAAAAATGTGTTGAGTCAAAGAGAAATTCGAGAAAAAATCGAGAAAAAAGTTGAATCGTGCGGGAAGAATCGGTTAAAATCTAGCTGGCGTTAACGCTAACCGCGACGAAGAGATCGGAGGGAGGAAAACCTAACAGCCTCTCTCCTTTTTTCTGTAGAAATTACTCTCACTTTCAACCTCTATAGTCACTTCAAGTAGCAACACAACGTTTCTCTACATCGCTATTGCTAGGCAACGCTGTCGCGAACGCGCCGCTCTAACTCCCCTCTCCTTCAGGGAGAGGGGCTGGGGGTGAGGGATGTCCCTCAGGGAGAGGGGCTGGGGGTGAGGGATGTCCCTCAGGGAGAGG
>NZ_JANSJD010000011.1:0-108978 GCF_047462395.1 Synechococcus sp. H55.7 | reverse complement strand
AATACATCCAGAATCAGTCAGAGGGTGCTATCCATCCCCACCGTATAGACGGTGGGGAATTCCGCACCTTACGTTAAGGCACTTGCCAAGCCCGTCGGTGGTAATCCTCTAATTGAGCCCAGGGATCCGCAGCCGCTGCGGGGGCATGGCCGTGGTTGTGGTGATGGTGATGGGATCCCTGCCCATGGGAATGATGGTCATGATGATGGTGGTGGTGATGGGATCCCTGCGCGTGAGGGTGATCCTGATGGTCATGGTGATGAGTATGCCCCACTCCCAGCTCTGCGCTCACCGCCAGGCGAAACTTGCAGAGGTGGCAGTTCATTGGGGTTTGTCCCTGGAGGGCTTCCTGCTCCAGTTGCTGCAGGCTGTGCAACACCGTATCCACAAGACCCAACTCCGGCAGCATCAGCCACTCGATCTCGGGGTGGCAGCGTCGCCGCTCTTGCACTGCTGCCTCGATTTTTTTCACCAGCACCCCTGTGAAGAGAAAATAGGGCAGCACGATCACCCGGCGCGGCTGCCAGGACAAGGCCCGCTCCAAACCCACCGGCAGGCGGGGGTGGGTGATGCCGATAAAGCAGGTCTCTACGGCGGCCAACCCCGACCCTTCCCAGAGCAGCCGGGCCAGCTTACAGGCTTCGGCGTTGGCTTCGGGATCGCTGGAGCCGCGACCGACAAACAGCAACACCGTTTCCGCCCCTGGGATCTGCCGCGGTTGGGCAGCCAGCAAAGCGGCCAAGCGATCTCGCAGCAGTTGCAAGATCTCGATGCGGATCCCCAGCGGCCCCCCGTAGTGGATGCGCAACTGCGGGTGGAGGGCCTGCAGGCGATCCAGCTCCACGGTCACGTCGAACTTGTTGTGGCGCGCCCCAAACAACAACAGCGGCAGGGCCACGATCTCCTGCCACCCTTGGGCCAAGCATTGTTCCACCCCCTGGGCGATGCTCGGCTGCGCCAGCTCCAAAAAACAAGGGATCACCGGCCGCTGGGGGGTGAGGGATTGGTACGCTTGGGCCAACTCCAGAAAGGCTTGCTGCCCCTCCGGGTCGCGGGATCCATGGCCGATGAGCAAGAGGGGCAATGGAGGAGAAGGAAACTGCCCAACCGCAAGGGGAGGGGAAACAGGGAGGGTATTCAACACAAAAAACTCCGTTCCTTGTGAATCGCAAGGGGTACAGGACAAGGGCAGGTGGGTGTTCTGGCTGAGGGAGGGATCCCATCACAGTTGCGTCACAGTGGCGGATTTGCACCGCGCTTTCCCCAATCTGCCCGAGCCTCTTAGGTTAGCTTGCCGCTTGCTCTTCACCAAGCCCCCCTGGGGGGATAGCCCCGGCCCCCTACCTTGATCCCTAGCTCCCCTCTCCCTCAGGGAGAGGGGCTGGGGGTGAGGGTGCCTCAGGGAGAGGGGCTGGGGGTGGTCGCGCTAGCGGCGCGGAGCGCTTGGGTGCCTCAGGGAGAGGGGCTGGGGGTGAGGGCTGGGAGAGGGGTTGGGGGTGAGGGCCGAAAATGCCGCAGCCGCAGGGCATTAGCCACTACAGAAACAGAGCTCAAGGCCATGGCCGCCCCCGCCAGCATGGGGTTGAGCAACCAGCCGGTGAAGGGGTAGAGCGCCCCGGCGGCAATCGGGATCCCGAGGGTGTTGTAGATAAAGGCGAAGAAGAGATTTTGGCGGATGTTGGCAAGGGTGGCGCGGCTGAGTTGAATGGCGGTGACCACGCCCCGCAAATCGCCGGCTATTAGGGTAATGTCGCTGGCAGCTATGGCCACATCGGTGCCCGTCCCGATGGCGATCCCCACATCGGCTTCTGCCAGTGCCGGCGCATCGTTGATGCCATCTCCCACCATCGCTACCGGGTGTCGGGGCCGTCTGAGCTGGCGAATGTAGGCTGCCTTTTGCTCAGGACGGACTTGGGCGATCACCCGGCGAATGCCTGCCTGCCGAGCAATGGCCTGGGCAGTGGTGGGGTTATCCCCGGTTAGCAGAATCACCTCCAGGCCCATCTCCTGCAGCTGGCGCACCGCGGCGGGGGAGGTGGGTTTGATCGGGTCGGCAATGGCCAACAGCCCCACCAGACGATGGGATTGCGCCACGCCGATCACCGTTTTGCCCTGGCTTTCCCAGGTCTGAACCCGCTCCGACCAAGAGGGATCCCACGGGATCCCCAGCCAGCTCAGCCGACCGATGCGCACCTGCTGCCCCTCCACCCAGGCTTCTGCCCCCTCGCCCACTTTTGCCTGAAAGTGCTGGGCCGACGGGATTGAGATGCCTTCGGCTTTGGCTTTTTGCACCACCGCCTGGGCCAGCGGATGTTCCGAGTATTGTTCCACTGCTGCTGCCAGGCGCAACAGGGCTAGGGGAGAAGAGCCTGGCGTCCAGATATCGGTGACGCTGGGACGGCCCTCGGTGAGGGTGCCGGTTTTGTCCAAGACCACCGTGCGCAAGCGGTGGGCCAATTCCAGGCTATCGGCGCTTTTTACCAGGATCCCCAATTCCGCCCCCCGCCCCGTCGCCACCATGATCGAGGTGGGGGTGGCCAACCCCAGCGCACAAGGGCAGGCGATGATCAGCACCCCAATGGTGTTCACTAAGGCCAGCGTCGGATTGCCCGCCAGCCCCCACCAGAGGACAAAAGTTAGAATGGCTACCCCGATCACCGCCGGCACAAACCAGGAGGTCACCCGATCCGCCACTTGTTGAATGGGGGCCTTGGATCCCTGGGCCTCCTGCACCAGGCGCACGATCTGGGCCAGAAGCGTATCTTTGCCCACCCGCCGCGCTTCCATCACAAAGCTGCCCGTCTGGTTGAGGGTGGCCCCGATCACCTCATCTCCTGCCGACTTGCTCACCGGCAGGCTCTCGCCAGTTACCATCGACTCGTCCAGGCTGGAGGATCCCTCTAGAATGACCCCATCCACCGGCACCTTCTCACCGGGGCGCACCCGGATCCGATCCCCCACCTGCACCGCCGCAATCGGGATATCCTGCTCCACCCCGTCGCGGATGACCCTTGCCGTTTTCGGCTGCAACCCCATCAGCTTGCGAATGGCTTCGGAGGTTTGCCCTTTGGCCCGCTGCTCCATCCACTTGCCCACCAGCACCAGGGTGACGACCACCGCCGCCACTTCGTAATACACATCCGGGTGCAGGCCCTGGCGATGAAAGAAGTCGGGGAAAGTCGTCGCCAAAAGGGAGTAGAAAAAAGCAGCGCTCGTTCCCAAAGCTACCAAGGTATTCATGTCCGCCGAGCGCCGTTGCCAAGCCGCCCAGGCGCCACGATAAAAGTGCTGGCCCACCCAAAACTGCACCGGCGCCGTCAGCAGCAACTGCAACCACGGATCCTGCAGCCAGGGGGGCAGGCCGGGGATCTCCCGTCCCAGCATCATCGGCAGGGATCCGATCAGCAGCACCGTGCTGAGGCCCACTCCTATCGCCACCTTCAGCTTCAATTCCCGTTCCGCCACCCATTGGGCGATCCGTTCTGTGTCGTCCGGATCCGACTGTTGCCAATCGTCTTCGACCAAGCGCGCCCGATACCCCGCCTGCTCCACCACCCGGATCAATGCTTGGGGATTCACCAGCCGGGGATCCCCGCGGACGATGGCCTGCTCGCTGGCAAAGTTGACCGTTTGGGCTGTAACGCCCCGCACGCGACTCAGGGCCTGTTCAACGCCGGCAGCGCAGGAGGCACAGCTCATACCCTGGATGGCCAAGCGCCAAGTGCCGCCAGCAGATGAAGCGGACAGGCCGGGGGCAGCGGAATGGGAACCAGAATCAGACATGGCTGTCCTCAGAGCAAAAATTTAGGTAGTAAAGAAAAAGCGACGCAAAAGCTCTCTTCCCCCCCACAAGGGGAAAACCCCACCTCTGAACTCTGTCCTGCCGACGCCGCCGGGCAGGAAAAAATCGCTAGGCCGGCGGATAGCCCACTTGGGCAAGCACCTGCCGCCAGTCGCTGTCGGCTCGCTCAGACGTAATCCGCACCTGCTTGGTCTTGGGATCCGCTTCCACTTGGGCCTGGGGATCCCGTTGCCGCACCGCCTGCGTGATGGTATCTACACAAGCCGCGCAGGCCAGCTTGGGCACCGTCAAAACAACTTGCATCCTGGGAAGCCTCCCCAACCCACTGCCACCTGCTTGATGCTAAACCTTCCAGTGGGCTGGAAGGTCAAGAGGGTGGCTGAGGTTCCTCTATGTTCCAGCGGTAATCCACCTGATAGCCCCGCTGTCGCCACTCCTCCTCCAGTTGCAACTGTTGGGTCAGGGCTTTGCGCAAAGAGTTGATCAGCTCTTGCGTGCGGGCTCGATTGCCAAAATCCTGTTCCTCCACAGTCGGAAACGTTTGCCGCTCCAGAACCCGCAGCAGAAATTCGTAGTGGACGTGAGCTGGCACAGGAATACGTTTCATCGATCTAGGCCATTCTTGGGATCCATTGACAATCCTGGGTTTACTGGGGTGACAACAGGGAGCGGACGGCTTGGCCGGGATCCGGCTGCGTTACCAGCGCTTCCCCCACCAGCACGGCGCGCACCCCCCAGCTCCGCAACTGCTGCAGATCGGCAGGAGAGTGAATGCCGGATTCGCTGACCACCGGCAGATCGCCCAGGCGATCCCGGTGGGCGGCCAAGAGATCCCGCGTCGTGTTCAAGTCCACCGCAAAGGTTTTGAGATCCCGATTGTTGATGCCGATCAACACCTGACCTTTGGCCTGGTGCAGTTGCGGCAAGCCCAAAACCCGCTGTAACTCTTGGCAAGTGTGCACCTCCAACAGAGCTGCCATGCCCAATTGCTGGATCAGCTTGAGAAAATAGCCCAAATCCGCATCCGAGAGAATGGCAGCAATCAACAGCACCGCATCCGCCCCCAGAGTACGCGCCCAGAGGATTTGGTAAGGGTAGAGGATGAACTCCTTGCACAGGATGGGGATCCCGACTGCCTGGCGGATCTGGCGCAGATACTCGCCGCTGCCCTGAAAAAACCGCTCATCCGTGAGCACCGACAGGCAACTGGCTCCCGCCGCCTCGTAGCTTTGGGCAATGGCCACCGGATCAAAGGGATCGCGGAGAACCCCACGGCTGGGGGAGGCTTTTTTTACCTCGGCAATCAGAGAAACCGGATGAGGAGATTGGGTGAGGGCCGCCACAAAATCCCGCACCGGCGGCGCTTGATCCAGTTGCTGCTGCAATTGCTTCAAGGGGAGCTGCTCCCGCTGGCGCTCCACCTCCTGCTCTTTGTGCCAGATGATCTCCTCTAAAATGTGGCGCGGTTTGGCTTCCGGCGCTGTTGTCTGGTACACCTGAGAGGCGACGACGACCGGCGGGGCAGGAGAACGCCGACGAACGGCCAGCGGCTCACCTTCTAGCTCCATACCACCCCTGAACAGAACTCTACACCTCACCCTAGACTACTCTAGTGCTCTGCGGTCGGTTTGAATAGCTACCCCGAATATCCCCAAACCGCCTCTGGCAAAGGTGTTTCTTTTACCCTATGGTTGAGTGTAGAGCTGAAGCGCTGCCCAGAGCGATGTGGAATCAAAATCAACAGTAAACGTAGTCGAGAAGCTTGACGCAGCCTCTTGCGCTCTGGGGAGTTTTGCTCCGGCAGTCGTTCCGTCCCTCTTTTTTGCCGATCGTGGGCAAAGGCTCGGCTGAGCAGAGTTGGGAAGATTGCTGTCCATGCTGTTTTGAAGGAGTTCAGGCGTGCTGTACCTAGCAGAGCTATCCAAGCCGATTGGGTTTGCTAAGTCATCTCTGCAATTGCTGGCCAAGCAGCAGCAGGACAACACCTGGGTGGCCGTGAACGAAGAATCCATTACCCTGGAAGGCCGCATTGCCCAAGAGGCCGGTCGCTTCAAGGATGGGGCCTTGGTACTGGCGGAAATCTCCGGCAACCGTCAGGTTGCCCGCATCAACGAAGCCGCCCGTCAACTGGTAACCTACCTGCAAAATTTCAGCCGTTTGCAGGACAAAGCCCGCAGCCAGGAAGAGGAGATCGAAGTTTGGAAACAGTCTCTCACTTTTCAGGCGCATGAGCTGACTCGCCGCGAGATGGAATTGGCAGCCCAAGAAGAGGAGGTGCGGCGGCTGTACGAGCAGTACAAGGGCGTGGAGGAAGAGCGCAAGCTCCTGGACAGCCTCAAAGAGGAACTGGCGACCCAGCAAGCCTACCTGGCCGAACAACAGCGCCTGATCGGGGAACAGCGAGAAGCCCTGAACCGGCAGCGGCAAGAGTTGCAAGCTCAGTTGCAAGAGGCCCGCTCCAGCCGTTTGGGGGAAGCAGAAGCAGCCCAGCTCCAGGCTTTGATGCGGCAGCTTCAGGAGAGCCTGCATCCGGCCGGGGATCCCTTGGCGCTTCTGCACAGCCTAAAAAGCCAGGTTCAGCAGCAGCAGGAGCACTTGAATCAAGAGATTGTCCAATTGGAGGCAGAACGTCAGCAGGCCCAAGCCCGGCAAGAGGAGCTGGATCGGGACCACCGCGCTTGGCAAGAACGCCGCACGGCTTGGTGGGGATCCCGACAATCCCTAGAACAAGGTCAAGCGGAATGGCAAGCCCGGCAGGGATCCCTGCGAGCCTATCAAGAGCACCTGCAGAGGATCCTCCAGCAGTTGCAATCCCAAGAGAGCTTGTTCCAAAAAGCCTATCGTCTGGTGCAGGAGTACGACTTCATCGTCGATGGCAGCAGCAATGGCGGGCCAGGTGCCTCAGGGTCGGCGATCTCGGTGGAGGAGCTGGCGGCCTTGGTGAGCCAACTGCGTCGCGATTATGAGCAGCGGGCAGCCCAGGTTAGCCAGCAGCGGGCGGAGCTGGAGCAAAACCGGCAGACCCTGCGGGAGCTGCAAGAGCGGCTGGCCACCGCCTCTCCCGAGGAGCGGTTCGATATTGAAATGGATATTGACTACGCCCAGTCTGCCTGCAGCGCCCTGGAAGAGGCCCTGGCGCCCCAGGAGAAAAACCTGCAGCGGGAATACGAAGAGCTGGCCCGCCAGGAAGCCCGTCTCAGGCAGCTTCAGAATCAGGCTGCCGCCCCGGTTCAAGTGGATATCGGGCCGATCCTGGAGCAGATCGGCAGCCAGAAGCAGGATCTTCTTCAGGAAAAAAACCGTCTGCAAACCCTCGTTCACCAACTGGAATCCTCCCTGGCCTCTCAACAGGAGCAACTGGCCCGCCAAGAGCAGGAATTGCAGCAGCAGTGGCAACAACTGGAGCAGGAGGAGAGATCCCTGCGGGCGCGCACCCAGGCGATGGCCGAAACCTGGGGCCGCCTCAACCACCTGCAGGCCACCCTCTACCCCGAGCGAGATCGCTGGGCGGAGTTGGCAGGAGAGTTGGCGCAGTTGGAGGCGGAGCTGGGCCAACACCAGGCGAGAAACTCCGCGGCCCACGCCCACGTCCAACAGGTCCACTCTCTTTTGGCTGCCCTCACTCAGGCTTGAGAGGGTGGGGAGAGCCGGCTCCAACGGATCCCTTCTGTTTCGGCGCAGGATCTGCAGTCTTAACGAAGAGAACAA
Source organism: Synechococcus sp. H55.7 (assembly GCF_047462395.1). NCBI lineage: Bacteria > Bacillati > Cyanobacteriota > Cyanophyceae > Synechococcales > Synechococcaceae > Synechococcus > Synechococcus sp. H55.7. The sequence continues at coordinate 101,468 of NZ_JANSJD010000011.1, read as the reverse complement.
ATCTGGTAAAATTCGGTAGCATCCTGCAGCCATTGAGGCTCCCAGCTTTTGGGCAGGGGAACTGCAGAGCTTGTTGCGCTTTGCTCCGGTTCTTGCTTGCGGTTGCCAAGGACATTCCAATGTGAGGTCGGCTCGTGCGAATTGCGGTTGATGCGATGGGGGGTGACTATGCTCCCGAGGAGATCGTCAAGGGTGCCTTGCTGGCCCATCGACAGCTTCGGGTCGGGATCGCACTGGTGGGTTGCCCGGATTCCCTGAAGCCCTTTCTGCCCCAGCCCTTGCCCGCCGGGATCACCCTTGTGCCCGCTGAGGACAAGGTGGGCATGGCAGAAGAGCCCTTGATGGTGCGCAAGAAGCCCAAAGCCTCCATCAACGTCTCGATGCAACAGGTGCGGGCCAACCAGGCGGATGCGGTGGTGGCCGCCGGCAACACCGGGGCAGCGATGGCTGCAGCTTACCTCAATTTGGGCCGACTGGGGGGAATCGACCGTCCCGCCATCGGCGCTCTTTTGCCCACTTTGAAGGGCAAGCCGGTGCTGCTTTTGGATGTGGGCGCCAACGTAGACTGCCGGCCCCGCTTTTTGGAACAGTTTGCCCGCATGGGATCCCTTTACTGCCAGTGTGTGTTGGGGATCGAGAAGCCGCGGGTGGGCCTGCTCAACATCGGCGAGGAGCCCAACAAAGGCAACGACTTGGCCCTGGCTACTCACCAGCGCTTGAGCCAGTTGCCAGGGATCCACTTTGCCGGCAATGCCGAGGGGCGGGACGTGCTGACCGGGGAGTTTGACGTGGTGGTGTGCGACGGCTTTGTCGGCAATGCCCTGCTCAAGTTTGCCGAAAGCGTCGGCCAGGTGATCACCCAGGTGCTGCGGGAGGAGCTGCCCCGCGGTTGGCGCGGCAAGCTGGGCTGCTGGCTGCTGCGGCCCAACCTTAAGCAGGTGAAGCGGCGCATGGACTATGTGGAATACGGCGGCGCTCTGCTGCTGGGAGTGAACGGCATCTGCGTCATTACCCACGGCAGCTCCAAGGCGCCGATGGTCTACCATGCCATTCGTTTGGCCAAAGAAGCGGCGGAGCAAAAAATCCTGCAGCGACTGCAAGCGGAAATGGCCGATCCTCGCGAGTCTCATCTCAGTTCCGAGCGGCGCGCCCGGCCTTTTCAGTCTGCCTCTGACTGCAGCTCAGAGGTGCTGCCTCTGCGACCTTTGGATCGGGTGGAAGGATAGCGTCCATGCCCAGCAATGGCCTCCCAACGGTGCGGCTGGTGGGGGTGGGGGCTGCCCTGCCGGAGCCTTGCCTGAGCAACGAAGACCTCAGCCAGATTGTGGAAACTTCCGATGAGTGGATCTGGCCCCGCACTGGTATCCGTCAACGCCGTATTCTCCCTCCCCACTTGAGTTTGGTGGACTTGGCGGCTCAGGCGGCAAGGGCCGCTCTGGATCAAGCCGGGATCCCGCCCCGAGAATTGGATTTGATCCTGCTGGCCACTTCCACCGCCGTCGATCGCTTCGGCTCGGCTCCACAGGTACAGGCGGCGCTGGGGGCAACGGGGGCGGTGGCTTTTGATCTGACGGCAGCCTGCACAGGGTTTGTGTTTGCCGTGGCCACAGCAGCGCAGTTTTTGCAAACCGGTCTGTACCGGCGGGCGCTGGTGGTGGCGGCGGATGTCCTCTCCCGCACGGTGGATTGGGCGGATCGCACCACCTGTGTCCTGTTTGGGGATGGGGCGGGGGCGGTGGTGCTGGAAGCGGGGGAAGCGGGAGCTGGCGGCATCCTCGGCATTGAGCTGCGCAGCGATGGCAGCGGCAGCGAGCTGCTCAGCTTGTCCATGGCCACCGAGGCCAGGCCCCTGGTGGGATCCCTGCAGGTGGGTCAATACCGCTGCTGCCCCATTGCCATGAATGGCCGCGAGGTGTACAAATTTGCCGTCCAGGTGGTGCCGGAGATTATCGAGAAAGCTCTCTTTCGGGCCGGGATCCCGGCGGAGGCGGTGCAGGGGTACTTTATCCACCAGGCCAACCAGCGCATTCTCGATGCCGTGGCCAAGCGCTTGCAGTTGGATCCACAACGGGTGGCCAGCGTCCTGGAACAGTACGGCAACACCTCCGGCGCTTCGGTGCCGATTGCCTTGGCCACCTGGATCGACCAAGGACGGTTTAGCGCTGGCGATCTGGGGGTGATGGCGGGCTTTGGCGCCGGCCTCACCTGGGGAGCGATTGTCTTTCGTTGGGGGAAATGAATTGATGACCGTTGCCTGGATCTATCCCGGCCAGGGATCCCAAGCGGTGGGGATGGGAAAAGACTTACAAGATTGGCCAGGGGCGGCCCAGAAGTTGGCTTGGGCCCGCGAGATGCTGGGATGGGATCCCTTGGCGCTGTCGGAAGCGCAGATCCATCAAACTGTCTACACGCAGCCGGCTTTGTTTACGGTGTCGGCCCTGCTGACGGACTATCTCTATGCCCAGGGGCAGGCTCCCGCCTGCACAGCCGGCCACAGCTTGGGAGAATATAGCGCCCTCTACGCCGCTGGGGTATTTGATTTTGAGACTGGCCTGCGGCTGGTGGCGCTGCGGGGCCGATTGATGGAAGCCGCAGGGGATCCGCCGGGCAGCATGGCGGCGGTGATGGGGTTTGATCGCGACAAGCTGGAGCACCTGTGCCAGATGATCCCTGATGTCACCCTGGCCAACGACAACAGCCTGGATCAGGTGGTGATCAGCGGCTCGGTCGAGGGGGTGCAGGCTGTTTGTGAGCAGTTGCAGGCCAAGCGCACCGTTCCTCTCAAAGTCAGCGGCGCCTTTCACTCGCCCTTGATGCAGGCTGCTGCCGATGAGTTTGCCCATACCTTGCGCGCCGTTGACTTTCGGCCCCCACGGGTGCCGGTCTACAGCAACTGCAACGCCACCCCCAGCCGGGATCCCGCGGTTCTCAAGCAGGCGCTGCTGTCCCAGATGACCGCCCCTGTCCGCTGGCGAGAGACAGTGCTGCAGATGGCTGCCGACGGCATCCAAGAGGTGTGGGAAATCGGCCCCGGCAATGTCCTGACGGGCTTGGTGAAGCGAACAGTGCCCACCCTGGCGCGGCGCAACATCAGCAGCCTCGACCGCTGCTAAGGGATTCCACCGGCAAGCGACCCCGGGCCGGGATCCGCCCCAGCAACACCTGGAGCAGCGCCTGCAGCGAGACAGGGGTAGAGCCATAGCAGGCCAAATAAACCGGGATCTGGGGCAGGGCAAAGGCATCGTAGGGGGATCCCAAAGCCAACCCGATCACCTTTTCGGGAGGAAGGGATCCCAGCAACTCCCTCTGAAGTGGGTAACGAAATAGATCAAGGGAGCCCACCAGCACTTGGTCAGCTCTTGGCGCCCTTTGCAGGGTTGTTTGCCAATCCTCAGGGGTAGGCTCTGGGCTGATCTTGAGAATTTGAGCAGCAGGCCGGGCGTTTTGGAGAAGATCCCCCAGAAGAGGCACAGGAGTGATGAGCAGCGGGTCGGGGGCCAAAGGGGGCAGGGATCCCCGCAGGAGCGTGATGCTGTCTTGAGCGATTTGGCGGGCCAGCGCTTGGTGCTCTTCCAGGTCGGCAGAGGGGAAAGGGGGGCAGGGGGATCCCAGTCCGTAGCGCCGCTTCAAGTTCAAAATCCGCTCCACCGACCGATCCAATTGTTCAACTGACAAACGCCCAGCGCGAAACTGTTGCAGCAGATGGGCGTAGGCTTCTTTTTGGATGGCCGGGCTAAAGCCGGGATCAGCCCCAAATAGGAGCACATCGGCCCCTGCCCGGAAGGCCAGTTCTGCCGCTTTGGGAATGCCATAGCTGCGGGCAACGGCCCCCATGGTCAGGGAATCCGTCAGAACAAGCCCCTTGAACCCCAGCTTCTGCCGCAACCAACCCGACACCACCTCAGGATCCAGCGTCGCCGGCCGCAAAGACTGCGTCCTGCTGTCGCGTTCGCGGAAGCGTCGCGTAGCGCTAGCGGATCCCAGGGCCGGCATCACCACATGCGCCGTCATCATCGCCTCTGTGCCTGCCCGGATCAAAGCCTGGAACGGGCGCAGCTCCGTGGCCTGTAGCGCCTCCAGAGGGCGATCCACCCGCGGCAACCCCAGGTGGGAATCGAGGTCGGTGTCCCCATGGCCGGGAAAATGTTTGGGCGTGCAGAGGATCCCGGCTTGCCGGTAGCCACGCCACAGGGCCAGGCCATAGTCCGCTACCTGTTTCGGATCCGACCCAAAGGCGCGGATGCCGATAATGGGGTTGTGGGGGTTGCTGTTCACATCCACAACGGGGGCGAAGTTGAGGTTAAACCCCAAACTTTTCAGCTCCGTTCCCACCGCACGGGCCATCGCTTCCGCCTTCGCCAGGGATCCCGCCGCTGCCACCGCCATGGCGCTGGGAAACACGGTTACCCCCTCGGTGAGGCGCGCCACCGGCCCCCCTTCTTGATCAATGCCTATCCACAAGGGGATACGGGCTTGTGCTTGAGCTGCGGCAATGAGTTGGGCTACCTGGGGCAACGTTTGAATGTTTCCGGCAATCGAATAGAAGATCAGACCGCCCACGTGGCAGTTCCGGATCATCTCCTCGAGGGCAGGGGAAAACTCGGCTCCCTCAAAATAAACCAGGAACAGTTGCCCAACTTTTTCCTCAAGGCTCCAAGCCCTGGGATCCACTTCGGCGGCAGGAAAAGAGATCGGGCGTGTCAAAGCAGATATCCTTCGACGTCACTGTTAAAGGATCGGGTTTCCAGCCAGGGCTGACAACTGCACACCAGGTGGCGATCTCCGTAGGCGTTGTCGATGCGGCTGACGCTGGGCCAGAACTTACGGTCTTTGACCCACGGGAGGGGATAGGCGGCCAGGGAGCGAGGGTAGGGGCGATCCCAGTGATCGGTGACCACTACCTCGGCGGTGTGGGGGGCAAGTTTAAGGGGGTTGCGCACGGGATCCATCTCGCCCCGCTCAATGGCAGCAATCTCCTGGCGAATGGCAATCATTGCCTCGCAGAAGCGATCCAGCTCTTCTAGGGATTCGCTCTCAGTGGGTTCCACCATCATTGTCCCCGGCACTGGCCAGGAGATGGTGGGGGCGTGGAAGCCGTAGTCCATCAGCCGCTTGGCTACATCCTCGACCTCAATGCCGGCGCTTTTCTTGAGGGGGCGCAGATCCAGGATGCACTCGTGGGCCACCCATCCCCCTGGCCCTTTGTAGAGCACCGGGTAGTAGGGATCCAGCCGCTTGGCGATGTAATTGGCGTTGAGGAGGGCCACTTGGGTAGCTAGGGTGAGGCCGGCGGATCCCATGAGGCGGATGTAGGCCCAGGAGATGGGCAGGATGCTGGCGCTGCCCCAGGGGGCGGCGCTGACCGGGCCGTTGCAACCAGGCAAAAACGGGTGGCCGGGCAAATGCGGCAGGAGATGACGGGCAACGGCAATAGGCCCCACCCCCGGCCCGCCGCCGCCGTGGGGGATGCAGAAGGTCTTGTGCAGGTTGAGATGGCAGACATCGGCTCCCAGCTCCGCAGGACGGCAGAGGCCCACCTGGGCGTTGAGGTTGGCCCCATCCATGTACACCTGCCCCCCGGCCTCGTGGATTATCTGGCAAATCTCGCGGATCCCTTCCTCAAACACCCCATGGGTGGAGGGGTAAGTAATCATCAGGGCAGCCAGCCGTTCCCGGTGCTGCTCCACCTTGGCCCGCAGGTCTTCGAGGTCGATGTTGCCGGCCCTGTCGCAGGCCACGCTCACCACCTGCATCCCGGCCATGACAGCGCTGGCGGGGTTGGTGCCATGGGCGGAGGTGGGGATCAGGCACACCTGGCGCTGGCTTTCCCCGCGGGCCTGGTGGTAGCGACGAATGGCCAGCAAGCCGGCATATTCCCCCTGGGATCCGGCGTTGGGCTGGAGGGAGACGCCGGCAAAGCCCGTGATCTCTGCCAGCATTCGCTCCAACTGGGCAAAGAGGGTTTGATAGCCGCGAGCTTGTTCCAGAGGCGCAAAAGGATGGAGCTGGGCAAACTCCGGCCAGGTTATGGGCAGCATCTCGGCTGTGGCGTTTAGCTTCATGGTGCAGGAGCCCAAGGGGATCATGGAGTGGACAAGGGAGAGATCCCGGCTCTGCAGGCGGTGGATATAGCGCAGCAGCTCCGTTTCCGAGTGGTAGCGGTTAAACACCGGATGGGTGAGGTAGGGGGTGGTGCGCAAGAGCTGAGGCGGCAGGCTTTGGTGGGGATCCGAACTCAGGCCTTCGGGATCCCAGGCTGGCTCCTTGGAGCCAGCGAAGATTTCCCAGAGATCGCGCAGATCTTGAGAGGTTGTGGCCTCGTCCACGCTGATCCCCAGGGTAGTCTCGTCGATCCGCCGCAGGTTGATGCGCCGCTGGGCGGCCCGCTCTTGGATCTGGCCGACCTGTTCGGGGGACTCTGCCTTCACCCAAAAGGTATCGAAGAAATACTCTGGCCCCACCCTGTAGCCCAGATCCCGGATCCCGGCGGCCAGGTGATGGGCCTGGCGATGGATGCGTTCGGCAATTTGCCGCAGGCCGCGCGGGCCGTGATAGACGGCATACATGGAGGCCACCACCGCTAAGAGCACCTGGGCGGTGCAGATGTTGCTGGTGGCCTTGTCGCGGCGGATGTGCTGCTCCCGCGTTTGTAGGGCTAGGCGCAGGGCCGGCCTGCCCTGGGCATCTTGGGAGATCCCCACCAGCCGCCCCGGCAGCAGCCGTTTGTGGGCCTCGCGGGTGGCAAAGTAGGCAGCGTGGGGGCCGCCGTAGCCCAGGGGCACCCCAAAGCGCTGGGTGGATCCCACCACAATGTCTGCCCCCCACTCCCCTGGCGGTTGCAAGAGAGTCAGGCTGAGCAAGTCAGCAGCTACGGCCACCACCATCCCTCTTTGGTGGGCCTGCTCCACCAGCTTGCGGTAATCCCGGATCTCTCCATAGGTGTTGGGATACTGCAAGAGCACGCCAAAGCCGTTCCCAAGCTCAAACTGGGAAGGATCTGCCACGCGCACCTGGATCCCCAAGGGTTCTGCCCGCGTCTGCACGACGGCAATGGTCTGGGGATGGCAGCCGCGATCCACCCAGAAGACCTGGGATCCCTTGCCTGCCAGGGCGTAGGCCAGGCTCATAGCCTCAGCGGCAGCAGTGGCTTCGTCCAGCAGGGAGGCATTGGCGATCTCCATGCCTGTTAGATCGATCACCATCGTCTGGAAATTGAGCAGGGCCTCTAGCCGCCCCTGGGCGATCTCCGCCTGGTAGGGGGTGTACTGGGTGTACCAGCCGGGGTTCTCCAGAATGTTGCGCTGGATCACCGGCGGCGTCAGGCAGTTGGAATAGCCCATGCCCAAAAAGGAGCGCCACACCTGGTTCTGGGCCGCCATTGCCCTCAGTTCTGCCAACACTTGCTGCTCACTGCTGGGGGATCCCAGGTGCAGGGGTCGGCTGCTGCGAATCGCCGCCGGCACCGCCTTATCCACTAATTCCCGTAGAGAGCTCAGCCCCAAGGCCTGCAACATCTGACGGATTTGCTGGGCGTCCGGCCCGATGTGCCGCCAGACGAAGAGTTCTCTTTGCTCTAGCAGCTCCAGCTCTGGATCGACGGCAGAGAGAGAGGGGCTGAGGGGATGGAGGATGGTGGAGTCGGACATGGGGCAAAACAAAAGCGATGAGCAGTTGGTCAGCCGCCAAAAGGCTATTCCCCGATCATAGTTGTTAAAAATTGTTTCTGACGGGATCCAAATCTGAATCTGGGTCTCGATTCGGGGTAGCGGGGATGAGACACTGAATGGTCGGAGAATGTTAGCGACCTATCCCCTGAGCGTTGTCATGACTGCTTTCAACCTTGTCTGCAAAGGTGGTGCTATGCGTCGGCTGTTGTCTGCTTTGGTGTCTATCCTGTTGATGCTCTGTCTGTGCTTGGCCCCCTTGGGGATCCCGGCCGTGGCGGCAGAGCTTCCGCCGGTGAAACATCTTGACACTCCCATCGATGTGAACAACACCATCCTGCGCAACTACCGCCAGTTGCCCGGCTTCTATCCCACCCTGGCCCGTATTCTGGTGAAAAATGCTCCCTACAACAGCCTGGAGGACATGTTGCAGATCCCAGAATTGACGGAGCAGCAGAAGGCCTTGATCAAGGCGAACGCGGAGAACTTCGTGTTTGGGGAGTACCAAGAGGGGGCCAACCAACTGGAAAACCGCATCAACCAAGGCTACTACGGCTGATCCCGGCCAGCCAAGGGATCCCATGGCCTACGACAACGTCTGCAAGTACCTGGTAGAGTGGTTTCCCGACTCCTTTGCCCGCTGGCTACTGGGATCCCCGGTTCCCTTGGCCCAAATCCAGCCAACAGAGCTCTCCAGCGAGCCCATCAGAGCCGATTCCCTCATCCTCTTGAGGGCCCAAAACTTGATCCTGCACCTCGAATTCCAGACCGATCCGGATCCCGAGATCCCCTTTCGCATGGCAGACTACTGCCTGCGCCTGTATCGCCGCTATCCTGCCCAGGAGGTGCGGCAGGTTGTCGTCTACCTGAGAAAAACCCAGTCGGAACGGGTGTACCAAACTTCTTTCCAACGGGGATCCCTATCCCATGGACACCAGAGGAAATTAGCAGGGTGCTGGGAGGTTTGTCTGTGCGGGAATCGGTGATCTACCAGATGTGGCGGGCAGAAGCCCTCCAGGAAGGGCGAGAGGAAGGCCTGAAACAAGGCCTACAACAGGGTCTACAGCAGGGTCTGCAACAGGGTCTGCAGCAGGAGGCAGCTCGGCTGACTTTAAATCAACTGCGGCGCAAACTGGGGCCCTTGCCCGAACACCTATCTGAGACCCTTTGTCACCTGCCCACTGAGCAACTGGAAGCGCTGGCGGAGGCATTGCTCGACTTTCAAACCCTGGCCGATTTAACCCAATGGCTCAGGAGAACCTTATCAAACTAGTCTTGTTAAACTTGCCATCTAGCGATCCCAGGCCAGCTTCTTTCAGCCAAGTGGGCTCGATGAAGCAGCCCCAGGTTTTGATATGTGGCTACCACGGCTACGGTAATGCCGGCGACGAGGCCCTGTTGCTGGCTCTGCTGCAGCAGCTCCGGCAGTTGCCCAACCCCGTACAGCCGGCGGTGCTTTCTCCCTGCCCTGCGGAAACGGCTGCCACCTATGGAGTGATGGCCTGCCCGCGCTTCGATGGATGGGCTTTGCGGCGCTATCTGAGGCAGTCTCAAGCTTTTATCTGGGGTGGGGGCAGCCTGCTGCAGGATCGCACCAGTTGGCGCAGCCCGCTCTACTATCTGGGGTTGATGCTCTGGGCCCAGCGGCGGGGGCTGAAGACCTTGGCGTGGGCCCAGGGGATCGGCCCCTTGCAGCGGGGCTGGATCCGCGAGCTGGCCCGCCGGTCTCTAGCAGGTTGTACGGCCATCAGTGTGCGCGACGCCGTTGCCTCCCAATGGCTGCGAGACTGGGGGATCCCCCATCAGGTGGCCCCGGATCCGGTTTGGGGCCTGCCCGCCAAAACCCTGCCGGAGTGGGAAAGATGGCCTCAGCCCCGCATTGCCGTGGTCTTGCGGCAGCATCCCCAGCTCACTCCAGCGCGACTTGAGACTTTGGCGGAAGGCTTGAGGCGCCTCCAGGTCTCGACGGGGGCCTATCTCCTTTTGCTGCCCTTCCAACTGGCTCCTCCCAGATCCCCCGACCTGGGGCCAGACTACCGCCTAGCGCAACAGCTGCAACAGCGCCTGCCCGGCCCCAGCCAGGTGTTGGAGATTCGGGATCCCCATCTTTTAAAGGGGGTCTTTCGGGGGGTGAAATTGGCAATCGTTATGCGCTACCACGGCTTGGTGATGGCGGCGGCTGAGGGTTGCGCCTGCTTTGGCCTCAGCTACGATCCCAAGGTAAAAACGCTACTCGGGGAATTGGGCATGCCCGGCTGGGATCTCGAGGCGATCCCAGAGGATCCCGAAGCTTTGCACCGGGCTTGGCTGGCTTGCTATGCCGACGGACCGGCCCTCAGCCCTGACCAAGTGGCCGTTTGGGTGGAGCGATCGGCCCAGCACGCCCAGTTGCTGAGGCAGCACTTGCCTTAAGGGAGAGGGGGGATCCCAAGCTCCTACCCCCTTGACCGAGGCAATGGCGGCGCAAACCACGCTCTCTAGAGCTGGGGAGAGCATCAACTGAGAGTCTTCCCCGCTGCCAGTGTGGATTCGGGCAGCCGTTCTTATCGGAATTCGCCCTACGCTGGAAATAGGCTCCTCCCATGAGTGCCAAGATGCAACCCTGTACCCGCCAACAGATCTTGATCGGGATGGGCCTCACCAGCCTGATCCTGGCCCTCATCGCCGGCCTCTGGATGTGGCTGGGATCCCTCCGCGTGCCCTTTTGCTGGGATCCGCTGGCCGTCGCCTGGGGAGCGGCGCTGGGGCTGGGGGTGGCGCTGCTTAGCGGCGGGGCTTACTGGCTTTGGCCGGCCTATCGCCGGGCGGCTTCCGCCTACTTGCACCTGGTGGCGGATCCCTTGCAATGGCGGGATATCTTCTGGGTGGGGGTGCTGCCGGGCTGGAGCGAGGAATGGCTGTTTCGCGGCGTGCTGATGGGATCCCTAGTGGCCAGCCCCTTGGGGTGGACAGGCGGGATCCTCCTGAGCGGCCTCTTGTTTGGGGTTTTGCACTGGCTAGAGTGGCAGGGTTGGCCCTATGCCGTCTGGGCCAGCGCCGTGGGCATCCTCCTGGGGCTGGGCGTGTGGCTATCGGGAAACCTGTTGGTAACCATCGTCGCCCATACTTTGGTTAACTGGATTGGGGTTTGCCTCTGGAAATGTTCTGCCCTGCCAGCCGAATCCTGAAGTGCTCGACGTCGCCGCCCCCCTCTCCCTCTGGGAGAGGGGTTGGGGGTGAGGGGAAGGAGCAATGAGTAAGCCCTTTCTGGGACTGCGGCTGGGGCCATCCTTGCTGCTCATCGGCCTAGGGGTATACGGCTACCTGCTCTGGCTGGGCCGATTTCAATCAGAGCGGCTGATCTTTTTGCCCCGCCCCGCCAGCTACCAGGATGGGGACGCCATTCTCAAGCTCACCACCGCCGATGGCCTGCAGATTTCGGCAGTCTACCTGCCCAATCCCGCAGCCACCTATACCCTCCTCTACAGCCACGGCAACGCCGAGGACTTGGGGGATATCCTGCCGCGCCTGAGGAAGCTGCAGCAGGGGGGGTTTAGCGTCTTGGCCTACGACTACCGCGGCTACGGCACCAGCGAAGGGATCCCTTCCGAGGCCGGCGCCTACAAAGACATTGAAGCGGCCTACGCTTACCTACTAGCTCAGGGGATCCCGCCGGGGCGGATTTTGCTTTACGGACGCTCGGTGGGAGGTGGGCCCTCAGTTTACTTGGCAGCCCAAAAGCCGGTGGGTGGCTTGATCCTGGAATCCACCTTTGTAACCGCTTTTCGCGTCTTGACCCGCATCTCCCTGCTGCCTTTTGATCGCTTCGACAACCTCAGCCGCATTGCCCAGATCAATTGTCCGCTGCTGATTTTGCACGGCACTCAGGATCGCTTGATCCCCTTCTGGCATGCCGAAGCCCTTTACCAAGCAGCACGGGATCCCAAGCGTTTGGTGCCCATCGAGGGAGCCGATCACAACAACTTGCTCCAGGTGGTCGGGGAGCGCTACCTGCCCATCCTGCACCAATTTGTGGCCGATCTGGTGGATCCCAACCTTTTCCTGGACAATCCGTAGATCCCAGCGGGTTTGAATAGCGCTAGCCTAACAGCCTGTCCTGCTCCAAAGACAGAAGTGGACAAGCGTGAGGATTTTTAAGTGACTTTTTGACCCATCAGTTCTTGCAACAGGTTCTGCGCCGTTCCCATATAGCGCAGCACATCGGGATGATGGCTCCAGAGCAGGTCGCTTTCGGGGAAAACCTCCAGCGAGAACATGCCCTGCACGGCTCGCAGATAAGGCAGCAGGACAGTGTAGCTGGCCGGGGTGAGCTGAAAGCGCAGCGCCTCGCCCAAAAGCTCCAGCATCTGCCGCACCAGTTTCCACTCCACCTTCAAAGGGGGGTACAGCATCACACAAAGGGGAAACAGCTCCTGCTGCACAGCCATCACACTGCCTTCTAAGGCACAGAGGCCCAGGTACACCTGGAACATCTCCACATCGCGGATGCTGGAGATCCGCACTTCCAGATCCGCCAAGAGGCCGCTTTCACAGTGATAGTTCGGAAAACGCTGCGCCACCTCAGCACAGATAGACTCTGCCACACCGGTAATCAGGGGCAAGAGCTCTTGCACGGCAGCCAGGGGGGCGGAAAAGGTATCGCCTGCATGGGCGGCGGCATTCTCATACATTCTTTGTAGGGGCATGTACAGGTGGTCGTCCATGACCTTCAAGTAAGGTTGGAAGAGGCCGCGCTCCTGAGGTGACAAGGCTTGCGAGACCATTTGCCCCGTGTAGTGGAATTGCATACTTAAAAAGCCCAGCACCCGCGGATCCCGTTCACTGTAGCGGGCCCGCAGCCGTCCACAGAACGGCGCGATCTTTACCGAAAAGCGGGCCGGGGAGAGGCCCTCCCCCCAACTTTCCGCTGCCTTTTCAAATAACTCGCGGGAATCCTCGGCAATTTGCCAGGGATCGATCAAGTCCGGATCCAGCCGCTGCCTCGGGATTTCAGCAGCCAAGAGCCGCTCCGTCTTGGCCCAGGCCTGGGAGCTGGCAAAGCGCAGGGATCCCTTTACTTTGTCGGCTAATTGGGTACCTGGCAGCTCGCCCAAGGCCGCCTGTGCCCGCAACTTGTCTACATATTTTTGGGCCCACAGGGTGGCCAGGCTGTAAGGTGTAGCTGCTTCTGGGCTTTCCATCGATCCCATGACCTCAGCAGAGAACCTAGATTCTGTTGTCTACAATACCCCTAGCACGCCGCCGTTGCAGCCTGTAAGGAAACTACAGAATGTTAAGACTGCCCACAACAATTGTTCACATTAGGAAAGGGCTTCTCACCTTGCGGACAAGTTGGCGATGATCTTAAAATCACCTAAAATCCGCTCGGAAAAGTGGAGTTTTTGTGGCAAAATAGACAGCAGACGGATCGAGCGCAAGGATCCGGATCCTGACCTCACCGGACTGAACCCTTTACTGAGGAGAAAGAGCGTATGTCTCTCCGACTTGGCGATACGGCTCCCAATTTTACGCAAAAGTCCACCCACGGCGAAATCGACTTCTATTCCTGGGCCGGGGATAGCTGGGTAGTGTTGTTCTCCCACCCTGCCGACTACACGCCGGTCTGCACCACCGAGCTGGGTACTGTTGCCAAGCTGATGCCCGAATTTGAAAAGCGAGGGGTGAAGGTGCTGGCCCTCAGTGTGGACGATGTGGACTCCCACGTTGGCTGGGTGAAAGACATTGAGGAAACCCAGAACGCTACCTTGACCTACCCAATTTTGGCGGACGTTGACCGCAAGGTCTCGCAGCTCTACGGCATGTTGGATCAAACCAACCTCAACCAAGAAGGGCTGCCCTTGACGGTGCGCTCGGTGTTCGTTATCGATCCCAACAAGAAGATACGCCTCATCCTCACCTATCCGGCCAGCACGGGCCGCAACTTCGACGAGCTTTTGCGGGCCATCGATGCTCTACAGTTGACGGATAAGTACAGCGTCGTCACCCCTGCCGACTGGAAAGACGGCGACGATGTCATTATCCCGCCTTCGCTGAAAGATCCGGAAGTGCTCAAAGAAAAGTTCCCGAAAGGCTACAAGGAAATTAAGCCCTACCTGCGGGTCACCCCTCAGCCCAACAAGTAAAAGTCTCGGCAATCCAACCGATTGGTGATCGGCTCGATTGGGATCCCCTCTTGGGGATCTTTTTTTGGCGGGAAACCCCGCACCCTATCCTCAGGATGGCTGTCGGGATCAGAGCCAGGGCGCTGGGGGAATGCCCTATGGGAAGATACGATAAGGGTGACAGTTCCGGCAAGCCCCGCTTCAAGGTACCAAATCACTAGGCGTGAGTCGGGAGTATGTCACATCCGACCAATCTGGATCAGATGACAGCAAGCCGAGGCTGGGCTCGCTTGGGGATCGATGTGGGCGGCACCTTTACCGATCTGGTGCTCTTGCAGGATGGCCAGATTCAGACGGCGAAGGTGCTCTCTACACCTAGCCCTGAGGAGGGGGTCTTGGCAGCGCTGGACAAGCTGGGTGCGCTCAAAGGGGGGCTCTGGGTTGACTTGTTCTGCCATGGCATGACGGTGGCCACCAACGCGCTGCTGGAGCGCAAGGGATCCCCCACCCTGTTTCTGACCACGGCGGGTTTTCGCGATGTGCTGGCCATTGGCCGTCAAAACCGCCCCTCTCTGTATGACTTGACGCAGCCCAAGCCGGAGCCGGTGGTACCCCGCCACTGTTGCCTGGAGGTGAAGGAGCGTTGCAGCGTGGACGGGGTGTTGGAGCCGCTGACCGAGGAGGAGATCCGCCGCGTGATCCAGGCGGTGGGCGAGCGGGTGCGGCAGGACGGGATCCGCGCCGTGGGGGTGGGGTTTTTGTTTTCCTTTCTCTACCCAGAGCATGAGCAGCGGCTGGGAGCCGCTTTGAAAGAGGCTTTCCCTGACTTGCACGTTTCCTTGTCTTGCGAGGTAGCGTCGGAGTTTCGGGAATACGAGCGCTTCAGCACCACCGCCCTCGATGCCTACCTCAGCCCGGCGCTGGCGGGCTACCTGCACCGCTTGGATTCAGGATGTCGAGAGAGAGGGATCCCCCAACCCTTGATCATGCAGTCTTCCGGCGGGGTGACCTCGATTGCCCAGGCGGCGGCCCACGCTTCGGTGGCTTTGCTCTCGGGGCCGGCAGGTGGGGTTTACGGGGCGGCCTATCTGGGTCGCCTGAGCGGCTACCTCCACTTGCTCAGCTTCGATATGGGGGGAACCAGCACCGATGTAGCCCTCATCCAAGATGGGATCCCTCAGGTCAGCCCGTCAGCGGTGGTGTGCGGCCTGCCGGTGCAGCAGCCCCAAATCGATATCCACACCGTCAGCGCCGGCGGCGGATCCCTGGCCTCTTTGTTGCCGGGCGGTGGGCTGCAGGTGGGGCCGGAGAGTGCCGGCTCCAACCCCGGGCCGGCCGGCTACGGCCGAGGGGGAACGGCTCCCACGGTGACCGATGCCAACCTCTGGCTGGGGTACTTGCCGGATGGCGGTCGGTTGGGCGACTCCGTCCAGTTGCGGCGGGAGCTGGCGGAACAAGCCATAGCCACGCTGGCGGATCCCTTGGGCTTGAGCTTGCAGGAAACTGCCGTTGGCATTCGCACCCTGGCCAACGCTGCCATGTCACGGGCCTTGCGGGTGATCAGCGTGGAGCGGGGCTGGGATCCTGCCGATTTTGCCCTGCTGGCCTTTGGTGGAGCTGGGCCCATGCATGCCTGTGCTCTGGCGGAAGAGCTGGGCATCCGCAAGATCTTGATCCCGGCTGCCTGTGGCGTGCTCTCGGCACTGGGCATGGCTTTGGCCGATCTGCGGCGGGACTACCGGCGGGCTATCCTACAACCCTTGCAGCGGCTGGCGTCGGATTCAGGGGGATCCCTGCTAGCCCAGTGGGCAGAACCCCTGATCCGCCAGGCCCAAGCCGACTTACAAGAGCCGGCGCTGCACTTTAGCTTGGACTTGCGCTATCGCGGCCAGTCTTTCGAGCTGGAGATCCCGGTGCACCTGTCAGAGCCGATTGCTCGCCTGGAACAACAGTTTCACCAGGCCCACCGGCAGCGCTATGGCTGGCAGGATTCGGCCCAGCCGGTGGAGGCGATCCAGTTGCGTCTGCGGGCGGTGCAGGCTCTGCCCACCGTGCCTCTGACTGCACCTTGCCCTTTGCCAGGGGATCCCCTCAAGGGGCGGCGAGAGGCCTGGATGGGCGGCCAGATGCGGTCAGTGCCGGTCTACGATCGGCAGCGCATGGGTGTGGGGTTTCAACTGCGCGGGCCGGCGATCGTCGAGATGCCGGAGGCAACTGCGGTAATCGACGCCGGTTGGACGGCTGCCATTGACGCCGTGGGAACCTTGGTCTTGAGCTGCGGATGAACTCATCTCTCACGTTGGGAGAGAGGTGAGGGCTGGCTGGGAAAGGGCGGACGATGGGACTCGAACCCACGAATGGAGGATCCACAATCCTCTGCCTTAACCGCTTGGCTACGCCCGCCAGGATTTCGGGTATCTAGCTTAGCATGGGAAAAACGGGACTGAGCTACAAAGTCGAAGCACCCCAAAATGCTACCCAAAGCCGATTTACTGCAAGGGGCAGAGTATCGAGAAACCCTGGCACGGGTCTTGGATTGGGGAGACCAAGCCCTCAAAACCTGGCAAGTGGTCTGGAGCGACTTCCTTTCCCCACCCGAACTAGCCGAGGTGCAAGCTCGGCTGCGCAACTTGACCGAACTCCAAGTGTGGGCTTGGGGAGGGTACCCCCAGGCAGAGCGCCAACGCTTGGCCCTGGCTCGCTCTGAAGTGAGTCTGGAGGTCGGGGATCCAAAGCCCGATCAAGAAGGGATCCCCTTGGCCGCCCTGCAGATTCAAGGCAACTTCCTGTTCGACCCGGCCACCCACCGGGATTTTCTGGGAGCCTTGTTGGCAGCCGGCATCGCCCGCGAGAAGGTGGGAGACATCCTCGTGTTGGGAGACTCAGGTGCCCAGGCCATTGTGGTGCCCGAACTGGTGGACTATCTCAGCCTCAACCTGACTCAGGTGCGCACGGTGCCTGTCAAAGTGAGCCGGATCCCTCTGAGCCAGTTGAAAGTTCAACCCCCCCGCGTCAAATCCATCACCAGCGTGGAAGCCTCTTTGCGCTTGGATGCAGTGGCCTCAGCCGGGTTCGGCATCTCCCGCAGCAAGATGGTGGAAGAAATCCAACGGGGGGAAGTGCGGGTCAATTGGAAGCCCATTACCCAAGCCAGCTACACCGTTGGCCCTCAGGATTGGATCGCCATTCGTGGCCGCGGCCGGCTGCAAATTGAAGAGGTAGCCGAAACAAAGAAAGGCCGCTTTCGAGTCCAAATGAAGCGGTATCTCTAGGTTTTTTCTGGCCTGAGCTTGGGCAGATCCTTAGCTACAGGAAAATGCTCTAGAAAAAAGAGAAAAAAGCCCAAGGATAAAGCAAATACTCTAAGTAAAACAACTTCCAGATCAGTTGATAATAACCAACGATCGCATCTCGGCGACTGAGATCGAGGTGGACACCATAGCCTAAGAGGATCCCCAGCCCTAACAAATGACCCATCAACAGCCAGAGGCCGTTGCCCGCGAGGGGCAAGGAGATCCCCACCCCGATAAACCCCAGATAGCAAAAGGCCAAAATGGTGATACAAAACCTTGAAATCCGCTCTGGCCCAAAGCGCAATGAGAAGGTGGCAATGGCAAACTGGCGATCCCCCTCCATGTCGGGAATATCTTTAAAAAGGGCGATCACCAAGCCGAAAATCGACATAAATCCCGTTAGCCAAACAATCGGAGCAGAAAGCTCGACCCTTCCTTGCATCACCTGCTGAAAATGGCTGTAAAGGCCCAAATTGACGATCAAACCGCGCACGCTGTAAATGCAAGCCGAGGCCGCCAGCGGAAACCGCTTCAAACGCAAGGGGGGCAACGAATAGGCCGTGCCGATCCCATTGCTCAACAGCACCGTCAGCAACAGGTAAGGGATCCCAGCCGCGGCCAGCAGGAGGGACGCCGCCCCACAAGCCACGACGATCCCCAGCCCCTGTCGCCAACTCAGGCATCCGGCAGCCAAGGGCAAATGGGGTTTGTTGACGCGATCGATTTCCACATCCGTCAGTTGATTCAAGCCGACGATGTAGACGTTGGCCGCCAAACAGGCCGCCCAAGCCAAGCCCAATTGGGGCAGCGCCGAGAGAACCGGTTGCAGGGATCCGGCAGCCACGAACCCCGCCAACAGGTAGAGGCCCAGCACGCTGGCGCTGGTGCCATAGACGGTGTGAGGCCGAGCAAAACGCCAGAGAACTTGTGGACGCAACATTCAAAAAAGCTAGGGAGAATCTTTCAAGAAAGAGGCCAAAGCTGCCCAGCGGGGATCCACCGCCGGCGCGGGAGATTCCACCCCAATGCCCGGACAATCGGGACGGCAGGGCAACTGGCGGGGCATCTGCAGATGTAGGTGCTGGTACATCCAGTCTTCGACATCCAGCTCACCATTGCAGGGCAGGCTCTCCAGCAGATCTGCTTCGTCTTGCAATTCCAGCTCCAAGGGCAGAGGCTCGGAACTGGGCTCCCGGATCAGGATGATCTCCTCAACTGCCAGATGCAGCCGGTGGTTAAACTGCTGTAGGCAACGGTGACAGGTGAGAGTCACAATGGTGTGGGCTTCGGCACTGACCTCGAGAAAGTGGCCCCGATGGCTGACTTCTAGGGATCCCTCGACAGGGGTCAAGCTCTCAAAGCCCGCAAAAAATTGCTTGAACTGCAACGCCTGGGTCTGACCTGGCATCTGCCGCAGATCGGATAGACGAATGGGCCTTAACATCGCGCCCCCTCCTTCGCACGTTTTGGGTAGCAGGGATCCCTGTTGTCAGGGTAGCAAGAGAGCGCAACGGGTCGCGGCCCAAATTTTCAGGACGAGGAAGCCAGTCGGATCACCAGACGACGGTCGGGCTCTTTACCACGGCTGAAGGTTTCCAAATCGGCGTAGGCAGGGTCTTTCAGCAGCGTGTGGATCTGCCGCCGCTCAGCAGCCGAGAGATCTGGAAACTCGTATTCGCGGCCACCGGCTCTCACCTTTTCCACAGCAGCAGCCACCAAAGCCTTCAGCTCCTGCAAACGCCGCTGACGATAGCCGTCCAGATCCAAAATATAGGGCTGCTGCTGGTCTTCCGGCAGGTTGAGGTTGAGAAGGGTGTTGGCCAGGTATTGCAACGCATCCAGCACCACAGGAGAGCGCTCTTCCTCCAGACCGGCCTCTTTGGAAGACGGCAAGGGCGATGCAGACACCTTGGAGAGCAGGAGTTGCTTCTGATCCGAAGTCAAAGAAGCCGCCTCGATTTCCAACACCTCACCCACCACCCGCACCTCCGCGGCGATCCCCATGGCCATCAGCACCTGCTGCAACCACTGCTTGGCTCGCTCTTGGTTGGCCACAAAGGTGGACTTGCTGGGGGAGTCAGATTTCTTAGCGGCAGATCCCGTAGAAGACTTAGGGCGGCTCATCTTGGGCAGCTTCCAACGTTGAAAGTGAGCTATCAACACTCAAC
The DNA here is from genome assembly GCF_047462395.1 of Synechococcus sp. H55.7. Lineage (NCBI taxonomy): Bacteria > Bacillati > Cyanobacteriota > Cyanophyceae > Synechococcales > Synechococcaceae > Synechococcus > Synechococcus sp. H55.7. The sequence goes on along the minus strand of NZ_JANSJD010000011.1, from coordinate 82,242 downwards.
AAGTCCACCCCAGCAGCTAGGCTTCCCTAGGGCTCAAAGGGCAGGGATTCACGGCCTTCCTTGGCTGCCCTGGGCTTGCTCGATTTCTCCACTTCCTTGGCCTCCACCGCTATTGTCTGGGCAGCCCGACGGCGCTCCTCTTCCACCAACTGCTGCAAGTTCTCCGGCAATGGCTCCCGCGAGAGCAAGAAAGTCTGCACCGTTTGGAAGATGTTGGAGACGAGGATGTAGAGCAAGACCCCCGCCGGCAACGGGAAAAACAGGAACATCGCCGAGAACAGCACCGGGGTAACACGAGCCATGGAACTCTGGCTGGGATCCTCTTTGCCCATATCCTGTCCGGCGTTCGTCAGGTACTGGTTCAGGTAAATGGACACCCCAAAGATGACGATCATGGCAATGATGTCCCAGTGGATGGTGCCATCCGGGTCAAAGGCTCCCACACGGCCCAACTTGTCGATGAACAGGAAACCGGTATCCGAGGCCAAACCGGGAATCGACACTTGCACAGTCACGTCCCCCGGCTGCAGGGCCAGCAAGGTGCCGTCTGGCTGGATCTGGGCGCGATCTTCCCCTTTGGTGATCTTCCAGGTGGGCTGCAACAGGTTGGGATCCCCACCTGCTTCTGTCACCAACTGCTCAAAGGGCTTGCCCCCCGGCCCCTGCAGCAAAAATTGCACCTCTTCCCCGACGGCGATCTTGGTACCCTTAGGCACCACCAGCACCACCGGCTTATGGAGAGAATCGGTCACAAAAATGTTCTTGCTGGGGCTAACGTAGGGAGCGGGCACCACCTCAGCCGCCACCTCCGCCGGCAGGATCTGCAAGTTGACGTCGTAGGTCACTGCGGCAAAGGGGGATCCCCGCAGCGTGGCAAACAGGGCAAACAGCACCGGCATTTGAATGAGCAGCGGCAGGCAGCCCCCTAAGGGATTGGCCCCCAGCTCGCTGTACAGCTTGGCCTGGGCTTCGCGCAGCTTTTGCGGATCGTCCCGATACTGCTCCTGGATTTCTCGCATCCGCCGCTGCATGACAGGGTTGATCACCTTCATGCGTCGCATGTTGCGGATGGATCCGACATTGAGCGGGTAGAGAGCAAAGCGGATCACCAACGTCAGGAAGATAATGGCCAGTCCATAGCTGGGCACGATCCCATAGAAAAAGTCCAGGATCGGCAGCATGACGTTGTTGGAGAGGAATCCGACTCCGAAGTCCATGAGGGGGTGCTGGCGAATGTCCGTAACCTATTGTAATGGCTTCCGTCCGGTTGACGAGGACGTTTTCCCGGACTTTCCGCTAGAGCAGGGTTGACAAACCCACGCACAATCTGAACTGGGGATCCCAAGGCCACCCAAGAGCTCCTCATCGGCAGTTGCCTAGCGGTGCTTTTTTCTCCTATGATGGAAAACGCTTAATCCTCGGTAGCTCAGCGGTAGAGCGGTCGGCTGTTAACCGATTGGTCGCAAGTTCGAATCTTGCCCGGGGAGTGTGTCCGCAATTGATCGAAAAGCTGGATCGGGATCCCGCATGCTTGGGGGCGAAGGCCAAGTCTTCGGTCTTATCGAGGATGGGGCACCTCCCGATGGGGGGAGAAGGGATGTGAAGGCCGGCTGAGGAGCCTGCCTCGCCGGTTGGCTGCTCCCGGCAAAGCGTCCCTCTATCTTTTGCGGCAGGGAGTATGTCAAAATACCCTCTGGCTGTCTATTCCCACTTTGAGGGTGCCTGCTGTGATCGACCTGTCGCGGATCCCTGCCCAACCGAAGCCCGGCCTGCTCAACATTTTGATTGAGATCCCCGGCGGCAGCAAAAACAAGTATGAGTTCGACAAGGACATGGGGGCGATGGCGCTGGATCGGGTGCTCTACTCCTCGGTGCAGTATCCTTACGATTACGGCTTTGTGCCCAACACGCTGGCCGGAGATGGGGATCCCTTGGATGGCTTGGTGATTATGGATCAGCCCACCTTCCCCGGCTGTGTGGTCACGGTGCGCCCGTTGGGCATGCTGCAGATGATCGACGGCGGGGATCCGGATGAGAAGTTGCTGTGTGTGCCCGCTAAGGATCCCCGCTACGCTTCGGTAACCAAGCTGGAGGACATTGCCCAGCACCGCCTGGATGAGATTGCGGAGTTTTTTGCCACCTACAAGCGCCTGGAAAAGAAGGAAACCCAAATCTTGGGCTGGAAAGGCTTGGCCGAAGCCGAGGCGATCATTGCCAGTAGCATTGCCGCCTACAAACAGCCCAAGTAGGCACCTTCAAGAGCTGCCAACCGAAAAAGCTTCCTGGCGATGTTGTAACAGTCGCTCTGGGGTGAGAGGGCCTTCGATGTGCTGCCAAGGCAGAGGATCCACTGGATCCCAGTCGCTGTGCACGTAGTAGTCCAAGGGCGGCAGTTGTCCCTTGAGCTCTTTGAAGGCGCGGCGGAAGCTGCCCAGAGACTCGCCCCACTGCCGCGCCAACTGCAAGACTCGGGCCACCCGCCGATCCCCCCGCGAGATGAGGGCTTGGATCACCGACCAACTGTAGCTTTCGGGACGGAACTCCACGCCCAGGGGACGCAGATGTTTTTGATACCACTGCAGCTTTTTCTCGGCCTGGGGATCCACCCCCTGCCACTGGAAGGGGGTGTGGGCCTTGGGCACAAAGGTGCTACAGCCCAAAGTCAAGCGCAGGCGGGGAGCCGCCTTCTTGAGCTCCTTGAAAAGAGCAACCGTCGCTTCCAGGTCGGCCTGGGTTTCCGCCGGGATCCCCACCATGCCGTAGAACTTGATCCCCTTCAGTCCGCCGGCCTGGGCGTGGGCGGCCGCCGCCAAGATCTCTTCATTGGTCAGCTTCTTGTTGACGATCCGGCGCAGCCGTTCTGAGCCGCTTTCAATGGCCACGGTAATGGACTGGCTGCCGCGGCGGGAAAGCACTTGCGCCAAGCGAGGCGTGACCGTGCCCGTGCGCACCGAGGCCAGGCTAAGGCGCACCTGCTCAAAGCGATCCTGCGCCAGGTACTCCAGCAACGGCTCAAACTGGGGGTGCTGGGTTACCGAAGCCCCCAAAAGGCCAATCCGCTGGGTAACCTGCAGCCCCCGCTCCACCGCCGGGATCAGATGCCCTTCTACGTCGGCAGCGCGAAAGGGCAAAGTTAGGTAGCTGGCCAGGCAAAAGCGGCACATCTCGGGGCAACTGCGCACCACCTCCACCATGTAGATGCTCTCCCAGGCCGCTTTGGGGGTAACCACGGTGGACACCGAGAGGGTGTTGCCGCGGAAGGTGTGCTTGCGGATGGAGCTGGGGATCCCGTCCCGCTTGGGAATGACCTTTTCCACCGGGCCGTCGGGGCCGCGGTAGTGGACTTCGTAGAGGCTGGGCACGTAGATCCCCGGCACCTGAGCCAGCGCCTGCAGCTTTTCGGCCCGGGATCCCTGCCGCACCTGCTGATAGGTCTGGATCATCTGCTCCACCAGGCCTTCCCCGTCTCCCAGCAGGATCAAGTCAAAGAACGCAGCAAAGGGCTCAGGGTTGGCCGTCAACACCGGGCCGCCGCCAAAAACCAAGGGATGCGCTTCTTCCCGCGCCTCGGCCTGGAGGGGGATCCCCTGTCGTTCCAACAGATCCAGGATATGGACGTAGTCCAGCTCCCAAGACAGGGAAAAACCCACCAGCTCCGGATCCCGCGGCAGCGGCTCGGCCAGGTCGGTAAACAGGCGGGCAACCGCCACCTCGCGGCGGCTGGCCAGCAGGCTCCAGATGACCTGGTAGCCGAGGCTGGTGATCCCTACCGAGTAGGTGTTGGGAAAGGCGTAGATGACCCGCACCGCGTCAGGCGCAGGTGTGGCCGGGGTGAAGAGAAGCTGTTCCAGAGCCAATTCCGAGGTGGCCAAGGCAGTCTAAGAAAGGGGGATGGGCGGCAAGGGCCTACTTTCCCAGCTTAATCGGGGTTTTGTCAGGCTGCGTCCAGGGCCAGCAGGGACGGCCAGATCGTCCAGAATGGAAGGGATCCCGACCCGCTCCTACCTGGATGGCTTCCCCCCTCAACCAACGCATCCGCCGCTTCTACGATGCTTCCTCCGGCCTGTGGGAGCAGGTGTGGGGGGAGCACATGCACCACGGCTACTATGAGCCGGGCCAGACCGGCAAGGATCGCCGCCAAGCCCAGATCGATCTCATGGAGCGAGTGATTCAATGGGGCCAGATCGGGGATCCTAAACCCCCTCAGCACATCCTCGATCTCGGCTGTGGCATTGGAGGGAGCAGCCTGGAGCTGGCGCGGCGCTTTGGCGCCGAGGTAACAGGCATTACCCTCAGCCCTGTCCAGGCCCGACGGGCCACGCAGCGGGCCCAGGAGGCCAGTCTGAGCCACAGGGTGCGCTTTTGGGTGGCCGATGCCCTGGAAATGCCCTTTGGCGACCACACCTTCGATCTGGTCTGGGCTCTGGAAAGCGGCGAGCACATGCCAGATAAGCGGCGGTTTCTGGCCGAGGGCTGGCGGGTCTTGCAGCCGGGCGGGCAGATGATGGTGGTGACCTGGTGCCACCGCGAGGGATCCCTGAGCCGCCAGGATCAGCGGCTTTTGCAGCAGATCTACGACGTGTACTGCCTGCCCTATGTCATCAGCTTGTCGGAGTATGAAGCACTGGCCCAAGAGGTGGGGTTCGAGCAGTTGCGCACCGCCGACTGGTCGGAGCGGGTGGCCCCCTTTTGGGATGAGGTAATTGCCTCGGCTCGCGATTGGCGGTGGATCCCGGCTTTGGTGCGCAGCGGCTGGGTCACCGTTCGTGGGGCGCTGGGGCTGGGCCTGATGCGGCGGGCCTATGCCACCCGCTTGCTGCGCTTTGGCTTGCTGAGCGGCTTCAAGCCTGCAAGTTAGGGATCCCATACCCCCCTCTCCCTTGGGAGAGGGGCTGGGGGTGAGGGCAGCAGCGCTGGCCACGTAAGCGACAGGGAAAGTGGGCTCAAAAGTCCTGCTGGGGTGGCGTTGCGCCAGCAAGTTCTAGGTACTTCTGCTTCACCGCCTGAATATCCTGCCACATCAACCACTTGGGGCTGCCGGGGGTGCGGTCAGGGTTGCGCAGCAAGTAGGCGGGGTGGAAGATGGGCATGCACCAGCGCCCCTGCCACTGGATCCACTCGCCGCGGATCTTGGTAATGCCCCGCTTATCCCCCAAAAGGGAGCGCACCGAAGTGGCCCCCGTCAACAAAATGATCCAGGGATCCACCAGGCGAATCTGCTCCAAGAGATAGGGTCGGCAGGCGTCCATCTCCGCCTGGGTGGGTACGCGGTTGTTGGGGGGGCGGCATTTGACCACATTGCAGATGTAAGTATCCCGCTCGGGATCGAGCCCCACCGAGGCCAGGATCTTGTCCAGCAACTGGCCGGACTTACCCACAAAGGGCAGGCCTTGCAGATCTTCGTTTTCCCCCGGCCCCTCGCCAACAATCACGATCTTGGCTTTAGGGTTACCTCGGTGCACCACCACATGGGTACGGTTGGCCGCCAACTCACAGCGCTGGCAGACCCGGCAGTGCTGCTCCAGTTGTTCTAGATCCCGATAGGTGCCGGGGGGAATGGGCACCTGAGCCGAGAGCGGGATCTGATCCCATTGGGGAAGCGTCTCCGTTGCAGAGGCAGGTGGCTCTAGGGGATCGTCAAATAGGCTGGGCTGAAGCTCCGAGGGTCTTTTCTTGGCAGCCATTGCAAGGTGAGGGATCCTTGTGCAGCGATCTTCGGCCGCTCCTCTGCCCTTGTCAAGCTTGGAGTCTCTTTCCCCAAAAGGGCAGCCTTTACGTCTTGTTAAACTGAGGGAGCAAAAGATGGCGGCATCTAGCCTGCCCTTTCCCTCTTTTGAGTGCTCTCGGCCTACTATGCTGCTTTTATCCAAAGAACTGCCCAACCTCGACTACCGCCCCACCCTGCAGCGCTTTGACGAGGACTGGCGGGATCCCCTTGCAACTCTCTTGGGCTGGGGGCGGGCTGCCGGCGCCGATCTGGTGGAGATCTTCCTGGAGCGGGCTAACTCCATCAGTTGCCTGGCGGAAGACGACACCCTCACCAGCATCACCCCTCGACTTTCCACCGGCGCGGGGGTGCGGGTGTTTCGCGGCCTGGCCGACTGCTACGTCAGCACCAACGATCTCTCCTTTGCCGGCCTCAAAGCTGCCCTAGAAAAAGGCCTGCTCTTGATGGGCCTCACCCCCCCTGGCCCTGCTGCTTTGGTCTCCACCGTCAACCTAGGGCTGCTCCAGGACTACGCCGAGCGCCGCGGTAAAGACGGCTGGCTCAAGGAATGCAGCTCCCTTGCCGAGATGGGGGAGATCCTGCTGCGGGCCAACGCAGAGCTGAAGCGGCAAGCTCACCATGTTCAGTCCCGCCGCACCAACTACTTCCGTGACTGGCAGGAGATCCTGGTGGCCTGCAGCGACGGCACCTTTGTGCGCGACATCCGCCTTACCCAGTCGGTTAGTTCTACCCTGCTCTGTGCCGATGGGGATCATCGCGCTTCCGTTAGCCAGCGCGCAGGGGGCACCAGGGATCCCGACTTTTTGCGCCGCTGGGATCTCGTAGCCCACAGCCAGGAGCTGGCAGAAGCCGCCCGCCAGATGCTCTATGCCGACTATGTGGAATCGGGCACCTACCCGATTGTAATGTCCAACGCCTTTGGCGGCGTCATCTTCCACGAGGCCTGTGGGCATCTCTTGGAAACGACCCAGATCGAGCGCAAAACCACTCCCTTTGCCGACAAAAAAGGCCAGAAAATTGCCCACAAAAACCTCACCGCCTGGGACGAGGGGCTTTCCGAGGGGGCCTTTGGCAGCCTGGACGTGGACGACGAGGGCATGCCCGTCCAGCGCACCCTGCTCATTGAAAAGGGCATTTTGAAAAACTTCCTGGCCGACCGGGCCGGCTCCATGCGCACCGGCCATCCCCGCACCGGCAGTGGTCGCCGGCAAAACTACACCTTTGCCCCTGCCAGCCGCATGCGCAACACCTACATCGCCCCCGGCGACGCCGAACTGGACGACCTGTTTGCCTCTATTGACAAAGGCATCTACTGCAAGCGCATGGGGGGCGGCAGTGTCGGCCCCACCGGCCAATTTAACTTTGCCGTGGAAGAAGCCTATCTCATCCAAAATGGCAAAATCACCAAGCCTCTCAAGGGAGCCACGCTGATTGGAGAAGCCAAGGATATCTTGACCAAGATCTCTATGTGCTCCAAGGATCTCCGCCTGGCACCTGGCTTTTGCGGTTCTGTCAGCGGCAGCATCTACGTTACTGTGGGCCAGCCCCACATCAAGGTGGACTCCATCACCGTGGGCGGGCGCTAGTTTCAGGGATCCCCCATGGCCTACGACAACATCTGCAAGTACCTGGCGGAGCGCTTTCCGGAGCAGTTTGCCCGTTGGCTGATGGGAGAGGTAGCTCTGCCGGTACAGCTTCTGCCCACAGAACTGTCGGAGGAGCCCATGCGAGCCGATTCGGTCATTCTGCTAGGGCTACAGCAGGGCATTTTGCATCTGGAATTTCAAACAGATCCGGATCCTGAAATCCCCTTTCGCATGGCCGACTATCGGCTCCGCCTCTATCGGAAATATCCCCAGCTATCGGTGCGGCAGGTGGTCATTTATCTTCGCAAAACGCGCTCGCAGCGGGTCTTCCAAACCTCTTTTCGCCTAGAAAGGCTAAGCCATGAGTTTGAAGTCGTTCGCCTCTGGGAGTGTAACTTGCCAGCCAGGGTCGATTGGCCAGCGCTGCTGCCTTTTCGAGTCTTGAGCCAGGTGGAGGATCCTGGAGAAACCTTACGAGAAGTCGTTGCTGAGCTGGAGCGCTTGCCAGAGTCCAGCGAGCAGCGGGAATTGGCAGCGGCAACAGCCGTTTTGGCAGGACTAGCATTGGATCGGGGCTTGATTCAGCAAATCATGAGGTCCTTGGATATGAGGGAATCGGTGATCTACCAGGAATGGCGGGCAGAAGCTCTGCGGGAGGGGTTGGAAGCAGGGCGCAAAGAAGGCCTGCAACTGGGCTTACAACAGGGCTTACAACAGGGCTTGCAACAGGGTTTGCAACACGGGGAAGCAACACTGGTTTTGCGGCTTTTGCGGCGGAAGCTGGGATCCCTTGACCCGGCCTTGGAAAACCAGATTTGGGCCTTGCCGCCGTCGCAGCTGGAGGCGCTAGGGGAAGCTTTGTTGGATTTCCACAGCGTGGAGGACTTGACCGCCTGGCTGGCCCGTCGGTAGGGAAGGAGTAGCGATGCTGCAAGTTGAGGCCTTGGCCGAACAGGCGCAAAGCTGTGCCAAACGTTTGGGGATCCCCCAGTTTGATCTCTACGGAGCCGAGGTGGACGAGACCAGCGTGCAGGTGGAGCAGGGGGAGCCCCGTCAGGTAAAAGCCTCTCACCGCTGCAGTGTGACGGTGCGGGCCTGGAACGACCAGGGCCAGGTGGGGGTGACTTCCACCACCGCTGTGGACGAGGCAGGGCTGGAACTGGCTCTGCAGACGGCCTTGGAAGCCAGCCACTTCGGCGTGCGGGAACACGCACCCGAATTGAGTCCAGAAGCGAAGCTGCCCATTCTCCAGCCCTGTAACGACAAAAGGCCGCTGGCGCTGGCCAGCGAGCTTCTGGAGCAACTGCTGGCCGCTGAGAAGGCTTTACTGGGATCCCATCCCGCCATCCAGGGGGTACCCTACAACGGCCTGGCCCAGCGGCAGATCGACCGCTTTTACCTCAACAGCGACCAGGCTCTGCGACAGGAGGGCCACACCCTGACCTCGGTCTTTCTCTACGGCAAGGCAGAACAGGAGGGTCGCAAACCCCGCAGCGCCGGCGCTATGCGGGTAGCCCGCAGCCTGGAGGAGTTGGATATCCAGGGCTGCGTCAAGGAAGCAGCCGAGAAACTCATCAGCCACCTGGAGTACGAGCGGATCCCTTCGGGGAAATACACAGTGGTTTTTTCCGGGGAAGCTTTTTTAAGCCTCTTGGGCGCTTTCTCCAATCTCTTCAACGCCCAAAACATCCTGGACAACCAAAGCCTGTCCACTCCCGACTCACTGGGCAAGCAGATTGCCTCGCCGCTGCTCTCGGTGTGTGATGACGCCTTGCACCCTACCAACGTGAGCGCAATTAGCTTCGACGGTGAAGGCACTCCCACCCGCCGCGTTCCCCTCATCACCAATGGAGTTCTGACCCACTTTTTGCACAGCGCCGGCACCGCCAAACGCCTGGGGGCCCAGCCCACGGGACATGCCAATATCGGCGCCAAGGTGACGGTGGCGGCCCACTACTACCACGTCTTTGCCGGGGCTCCACCAGAGAGCACCTACGACCTGGCCACGGCTGAGAATGTGGTCTGGATTGACGAGCTGCAGGCTCTCCATGCCGGAGTCAAGCCTCTGCAGGGATCCTTTTCCCTGCCCTTTCAGGGCTGGTGGGTGCGCCAGGGAGAGCGCATCAGTATCGAGGCGGCAACGGTAGCGGGGGATTTTCTAGGACTCTTGCAGTCGATTTTCTACGTCGAGCCGGAGCCCCAAATCACCCCTGCTGGTTTGTGTCCTCGCATTTGGGTAGCCGATCTCTCCATCACCGGGCAGTAGCACCATGAAACTCACCCGCATCGACCTCAACAGTTGGCTAATCCATACCCAGACCCAGACTTTTCTGCTGGATCCGTGGCTGGTGGATCCCTTGGTGTTCTTTGGCCTGCCCTGGTTCATCCGCCTGGAGCACCGCCAGGTGCCGCCCTTCACACCAGAAACCCTGCCCAAACTCGACGCCATCCTCCTCAGCCAGGGCCAGCCGGATCATTGCCACCCCCCCACCCTGCAGCGGCTGAACCGGCAGATCCCGGTTTTCGCTGCGCCGACAGCCGCCCGCGTGGCACGGAGCCTTGGCTTTAAGAGGGTGCAGGCCCTGGATCCCTGGCAGTCAGTGCAGTGGGGAGATCTGCGCATCACAGCGGTTCCGGGAGCACCTCTAGGGCCGGTGCGGGAGCTGGGCTTTTTGCTGGAGGAGCTGCCGACCCAGACGCGGCTTTACTACGAGCCCCACCTCTCCCAACCGGATATCCGCCCGCGGCTGCAGCAGGAGTTTGCCCCCATCCACACCCTGCTGATCCCGGTGGTAGGCCAGATCTTTCCCCTCTTGGGCGAGGTGATCATGGGGCCGGAGCGGGCCCTGCAGGTGGTGGCCGCCCTGCGCCCACAGCAGGTGATTCCCACCGCTATGGGAGAGGTAGATTACCACGGCTGGTTTGCCGCCCAGATCCGCCCTCTGGGGAGCCTAGAGGAGTTCCGGGAAAAGCTGGGATCCCTGAACGCCGCCACTGGCCAATCCATCCGGCTGTGCTGTCCTGCCCCAGGGGAGACGGTATCCCTTCCCGCTGAGGTCAGAGCATGAGCCACCCTTCTCAGCCCAGCCTCGACCTGGTGGCCATCCTGCGGGCCGATTACGCCCGCTTTCCTCGGGATCAAACCTACTCCATCTACGACCCCCAGGTTTATTTCCGGGATCCCCTCAACGAGTTTCGCGGCCTGGATCGCTATCGAGCTATGATCGCCAGCCTAGAGCGCTGGCTGCAGGATATCCATCTTGAGCTGCACGACATCCACCAGAGCGGCAACCACATCCGCAGCGAGTGGACGCTGAGGGGATCCCTGTCTTTTTTGCCCTGGCGTCCCCGCCTGTGCATCCCCGGCTGGACAGAGATGCGGCTTAACCCCGCAGGTCTCATCGAATCCCACGTTGACTACTGGCGCTGCTCCCGCTGGAAGGTGATGCGGCAAATGTTTCGGCCTGGGGATGCCAAAGGATCCTCTTAGTGACCGCCATCCTTTGCTAGGATCACAAAGCTGACTTTTTAGCTCTGCTGGAAAGTCATTAATCTGTGCGCTGGAGAGATGGCCGAGTGGTCGAAGGCGCAGCACTGGAAATGCTGTGTGGGGCAACTCACCGTGGGTTCGAATCCCACTCTCTCCGTTATCAGGTAGTCCACTGGTATCCACCCAAGTCCAGAAAGTTCTTATCTGGTGAGGCTTCTGGGCTTTTTGGTGTCCAGGGAAGTCTGGCCAAGTCCACTGAGATCCAGGCTACAGTGGGACACGGCAAGCGGGGTCGGGCATGGACCTAACGGAGTTGGCCATCAGAAGTGCCAAACCCAGTTCGAGCTCTGCACAACCAATGCCACTGATCCAAACCTCATTGTCAGCTTCATCGGACGGATCCCTGATTCAATGTAGTCAATTTCTTCTCTTCTTGGATTAGCCAACATTTAGCGTAAAGTTTAGCTCTACGAATTAGTTAATGTATAGTTCGGGTTACCTTCCTCTCGTCAGTCTTTCAATCAGAACATCTATTGATCCGACGCAATGATGGTTTGCTGGAATGGAGTAATACTTTTCTTCTGCTCCACGAATTTTAGGGTTAACGATTGGAAACTCTCCATCTTGCAAGGCATTAAAAAATTCAGTGTCGAGCGCTACCGTACGTAACAAGTCGTTCCGAGGCAAGTGATGCACTAACCAAACCTCATGTTCTCCTTCTCTTTTTCTTTGAGCATTTTGAACCTTGTCAGGTCTAATCCACAGAGGCTGATATTCGTCGACCGAGGTTGTCAATGGCCCAGTAATTTCAAGGTACACGTTTGTTCCAACGACAAAGATATCTGGATCACCTTTCTCGTGACCATGCTGTGTTGCGTTCCCAGGTAGGTACTCTGACTGGCCTGTCCCTAAACCTCTAAATTCAACTTGAATTCTGCCATCAGACATAGACTCCAGAAGCTTTGCAACCTTATGCTCTCGCTTTGCAGACTCCTCCCAGGAATGTTTGTACTTATCTTTCCAATAGTTGAAGTCAGGCACGTTGTACTCACCTCATTTTCTTAACTCTGATAAAGCCCAAAGGCTTTTTTCCCAGATAGAGTATCATCCATGAACACCCCTGGAATCTGTCCAGCAGCTCAATCACTTCTGAAGACTTTGAAGTATGATTACACTGGGGTTGGTCAAAAGGTTAGCAGCTAGGCTTTCTGCAAACAGTGGCATAGCTACACTTGTGTCCCTGAAAAAGAGAAAGTCAGTAATTCTAGTTCTAGATCAGCTCGCTGACCGGGAAGCGATCCAGCATCTTTTGGGCTTCGCGGGCATTTTCCCGCAACTCTGACGGCAGATGGGGGACATAGGGGATCTGAGAAAGCAAATCCAACGTGCGACGGATCAGGCGCACCAAGTCGCCGGCATCCAGGTTGGTACTGGCCTCTAAGGTTTTCCAAGGAGTCCCTTGCGCCCAGTGTTCCACGATCCCGGCCAAGCTGGGCTCAAACCCAATCGGCACATGAAACACCTGGTGTTGCCGCTGGCTGCGGAACAGTTGCCGCCGCAGGCCCCGTAACCCATGCAACACATCCTCCACCAGCCCCGAGGTGCGCAGCCGGCTGTAGGTACCTGAACGGGGAGGCTCTGAAACCAAGGCAGCCACAACTCCGGCCAGATGATGAGGAGCACAGCCTTGACATTCCCCAGAGAGCAGAGCCAGCGCCAGCCAGAGCTCGTTATCCCCTCGCAGAGCGGCCACCACCTCTCCGCTGGCGGTAGGTTGATACTCCCGCAGACAGTCGAACTCCTGCAACACCCCCACCAAGGCCATAAATTGCTGCCAGCGCAACTCCTGCACCGAATCGCTTTGCCGCTCCAGATGCTCAAGGCGCTTGAGCAAGCGCTGCCGTTTTTCTCGTAGGCCCAGCAGTTTTTTCCCCACTTGGTGGGCGGGATTCTCTCGGATTTGAGCTTCCAGGGCGCGGATCTTTTCCTCTTGGGCTTGGATGTGGGGAAAAGCCAACAGGCGCAGGGTGGGATCCGGCTCGGCTTCTCGCTGTTTGAGTAGGTAGCGCAAGATGCGCCGTTCTTCCCGCCGCTGCGCCTGCATTTTCTCATAGCGGGCGATATCTTCAGCAGAAATATCTCCCAGGAGGCGGTCGATCTCTTCCAGCTCGGCGCGCGTCTGCTGCAGTTCTTGTTGTTCGGGCAGCTTTTGCAGCGAGAGCAAATACTGGCCAAAGCTGCGGTTAATGAGATCCCGCGCCGCTTCCAAAGAGTGCTTTTGCAGCAGGTTCAGCACCATGCCATAGGTGGGGGTAAACTGGCTCACCAAGGGATCCGCCCCCGCCGTGGCCAGCCGCGCCGCCTCTTGCGCCCCTTCAAAAGGCGATTGCAAGGTCACCACATGCCCGATCACATCTTTGCCCCGTCGCCCGGCCCGGCCCGACATTTGCATAAACTCAGAGGCGGTCAAGAGGCGGTGGCCGTTATCGGTGCGCTTGGAAAGAGAAGAGATGACCGTGGTGCGGGCGGGCATGTTGATCCCGGCGGCCAAGGTCTCGGTGGCGAAGACCAGCTTCACCAATCCCTGCTGAAACAGGTGCTCCACCAAGCCCTTCCAGGCGGGCAACATGCCGGCATGGTGGGCGGCAATACCCCGGTAGAGGGCATCCAGTTGATCCCGACGCACAGCTTCCGGCGTTTCCCGGCAAAAGCAGTCGATCTGCTCGGCCAACTGCTGCCGTTCTGCCTCGCTGGCGACTAAGTCCAAGTTCCCCACACCGGCCACCGCCAGGTCGCAACCTTTGCGGCTGAAAATGAAATAGATGGCCGGCAACATATCTCGCTGGCGCAAGTTTTCCACCACCTGCACCATATCTGGCACCCCCCCATAGGAGGACTGGCCGGACTTGGAGGGTTTGCTTTTTAGGCGGCGATTGCGAACCCACTGGCCCGACTCCGTTTGCTCCAGCAGGGGGAACAGTCCTTTGCGATTGGCAAAGTGAAATTGCAGCGGCACCGGGCGATGGCTGGAGTCGATCAGGCGGGTGGGACCATGCACCTGGTTCATCCAGTCGGCGAGCTGGTCGCTGTTGGCCAGGGTGGCCGAAAGGGCGATGAGCTGGATTGTGGGGGGGCAATAGATGATCGCTTCTTCCCAGACGGTGCCCCGCTGCTGGTCGTTCATGTAGTGGCATTCGTCCAGGATCACCGCCTGCACATCCCGCAAGGGATCCCGGTTCAGGGCCTCCGCATCCTCCCAAGGTTCCATCTCACTGACGTAGGCCCCTCTCTGAACCGCCAGAGAGAGCGGCGTGCCGTAGAGCATGTTGCGGAAGATCTCGGTGGTCATCACCAAGATCGGCGCCTCCCGGTTGATGGAGATGTCGCCGGTGAGGAGGCCAACCCGCTCCGGGCCGAATTGCTGGCCGAAATCGCGAAACTTTTGGTTGGAAAGAGCCTTCAGAGGGGTTGTATAAAAAGCCCGCTTGCCCTGGGACAAGGCCCGATAGATAGCATATTCTCCGATCAGGGTCTTGCCGGATCCAGTGGGAGCACAGACCACCACCGATTCCCCTGCCGCCAGAACCTGAATGGCCCGGATCTGAAATTCGTCCAGCTCGAAGGGGAAAAGCTGCCGCAACTCGTCCAGCAAATCGGTTGCCGGGGAGAGAAGCGCATTCATGGGATCCAAGAAGTCGGCATTGACATCTGGAAAGCCAGCCAACTCGCTGCTGCTTATGTGTTATACCTTCCAGAATACAAGCTTCCTCAGGGTATTGGCTCTAAATGCCGAGCCGAGGGTTAGCAGCCTCCTGGGCAATGATAAAATGGGGTCTCGTCGCCGGATGCTATCGTGCTGGTCGTTATTGACAACTACGACAGCTTTACCTATAACCTGGTGCAATACCTGGGGGAACTGGGGGCGCAGGTGCGGGTTTTTCGCAATGACCAGCTCTCGGTTGCCGAGCTGTGCCAGCTACAGCCAGAGGGGGTGGTCATTTCCCCCGGGCCGGGACGGCCAGAGGATGCTGGCATCTCGCTGGAGCTGATTCGGGAGCTGGGGCCAAGGCTGCCCATTCTGGGCGTCTGCCTGGGCCACCAGTGCATCGGCCAGGTCTACGGTGGCCAGATCGTGCGCGCCTCTGAGTTGATGCACGGCAAAACTTCCCTGATTTACCACCAAGGGGTGGGGGTGTTTGAGGGGCTAAGCCGGCCTTTTGCGGCAACTCGCTACCACAGCTTGGTCATTGAGCCCTCCACCTGTCCTGAAGAGCTAGAGGTGACGGCTCAAACGGACAGTGGGATCATCATGGGGGTGCGCCACCGCCGCTATCCTCACGTTCAGGGGGTGCAGTTTCACCCAGAAAGCATCTTGACCCTGGAGGGCAAGCGCCTGTTGGGCAACTTCCTGCGCCTGGCTCAGCTCCATGTCTCGGGATCGTCCCAGCCAGCGGCTGCCGCCGTCGCGTCAGGGATCCCGTGCCCATGAAGCGTCGCCAGCTTTTGCAAGCCAGCGCCAGCCTGGTGGGATCCCTCGCCGTAGGGGGTCAATGGGCGGTTGCCCAAACGGCCCCTTTCCCAGGGGGATCCCTGGAGTTCACCTCCCAGAGCCTGCAACTGACCTGGCTGCACCACAGTTGCGTTTTGTTCGAGGGGGAGGGCAAGCGCTTTCTGGTCAACCCCTTTCGGCCTGGGGGCTGTACAGCCGGCTACCCTGCTCCCAGCGTTAATGCCGATCTGGTGCTGCTCAGCAGCCGCCTTCTCGACGAAGGGGCCCTGGACGTCGTGCCCGGCAACCCCAGGGTGTTGTTTCAGCCCGGGGACTACGTCATCGATGGGATCCGCGTGCAGGGGGTGCGCATGCCGCGGGGCCCCCGCTTTGGCCTCAACGTGGGCTGGCGCTGGCGCATGGCCGGGATCGACATTGTCCATTTGGGGGGGGCCCTGCAGCCCATTGGCCGGGAACAGTACATCCTGCTGGCTCGCCCTGACCTCTTGCTGGTGCCGGTGGGGGGTGGGCCGAAAAACTACGATCCCGCCGGGGCCAAGGCAGCCATCGAAGCGCTGCAGCCCAAGTTGGTCATCCCGACTATGTATCGCACCGCCGCCGAGGCGTCCCAATGCGAGCTGCAACCTTTAGAAGCGTTTTTGCGCCTCTTTCCCGCTGCTGCCGCGCAACCTGCCCTCAGCAACCCGTTGCTGCTTTCGGCCCAGGCCCTGCCCAGCCAAGGGATTGCCATCCTGTTCTTTGAGGAGTAGGGCCATGGAGCGTAGGTGGTGGGCTGTGGGTGTCGGGCTGGGATCCCTGCTGCTGGGAGGGCTGGGGGTCTACGGGTACTCCCTGCCAGAAGATCCTCAAGTCCTGGCCACCGCCAACCCGCTGCGGCTGCAACTGGCTCTCTGGCTGGGGAAAGACGCCAATGTCGTCGAGGAGCGGGGCAAGACGGCTCTGTTCTTCGTCGAAAGCGGCCTCAACACCCGCCTTTTGCTGGCCGCTGGGGCGGATCCCAACCGGTTAGATCGCGGCGGAGCCAGCCCCCTGCACCAAGCTGCCCGCCTGGGCAATCCTGAAGTGACCAAGGCTTTGCTCGAGGGAGGTGCCGAAGTGAACGCCCGCTTCGGGGCCGGCGGCCTGCCCCTGCATTTTGCCGCTTGGTCGGGCAACCCCGCGGTGGTGCGGCTGCTGCTGGAGCATGGCTCCGAGATTGACGAGCCGGACGGCTACGGCCTTACCCCCCTGCGCATTGCCCAGGACATGAGGCGCTGGGAAGCTGCGATTCTGCTCTCCCAATGGCCCCGCCCCGAACCATAAGGACAATCGCTGACCCTCAGCAACCCCTCTCTCCTTGTGTTGGGAGTGGGGGGCGAAATGTCTTCATCCCGTTTGAAACAGCTGTACCTTCCCCTGGCTGCCGCTCCAGGGACGACCGAGCGGGAGGTGCCCTGAGACGGCCCTACCACCCCAGCACCCAGGCGAAGATCAAAGGCGCCACGATGGTGGCATCCGACTCGATGACGAACTTAGGTGTGTCAACCCCCAGCTTGCCCCAGGTGATCTTCTCGTTGGGGACTGCCCCCGAGTAGGAGCCGTAGCTGGTGGTGGAGTCGCTGATCTGGCAGAAATAGCCCCACAGGGGGATCCCTTTGCGGCCCAGGTCTTGGTGCAGCATGGGCACCACGCAGATGGGAAAATCGCCAGCAATGCCGCCGCCAATCTGGAAGAAGCCGATGGAGCACTCTGCCGAGGTGCGCGTGTACCAGTCCGCCAGTTGGATCATGTACTCAATGCCCGTGCGGACGGTATGGACATGGCGGATCTCACCGGTAATGCAGTGGGCAGCGTACATGTTGCCGGTGGTGGAGTCCTCCCAGCCCGGCACGTAGATGGGCAAGTTGGCCTCCATGGCCGCGTAAACCCAGGAATCCCGCGGATTGATCTGGTAGTAGGGCTCCAGCCTGCCGCTGCGCAGGATGCGGTAGATGAACTCGTGGGGGAAGTGGCGTTCCCCGGCCCGGTCGGCAGCCATCCACTCTTCCAGCAGAGCTTTTTCCAGGCGCCGCATCGCCTCTTCTTCGGGAATGCAGGTGTCGGTTACCCGGTTCAGGTGCCGCTCCAGCAGCTCCTGCTCCTGCTGCGGGCTGAGGTCGCGGTAGTTGGGCACCCGCTCGTAGAAGTCGTGGGCGATGAGGTTGAAGATGTCTTCCTCCAGGTTGGCGCCGGTGCAGGAGATGGCGTGCACCTTGTCCTGGCGGATCATCTCGGCCAGGGAGAGCCCCAGCTCCGCCGTACTCATGGCGCCGGCCAAGGTCACCATCATCTTGCCGCCTTTTTCCAGGTGAGCAGAGTAGCCCTTGGCGGCATCCACCAGGGCGGCGGCGTTGAAGTGGCGAAAGTGATGCTCAACAAATTGGCTGATAGGGCCTTTGGCCACTGCTTCTGCGGTTATCATTGTTGAGTTTCTAAGCGAGACGGGTTCGCCTTCTCAAAGCACAGACCCCTTATCCTAACCAAACCTAAGAGCGCTGGCAAGCTTTTAGGGAGTTTTGGACATTGCCGGCATGGCCATTGCTCTGGAGTACGTTCGCGAAATCTACCACCGGCCGCTGCTGCAGTTGGTGTTCGAGGCGCAGGCGGTGCACCGACAGCACCACCCTCCCAACCGGGTTCAACTCTGCGCCCTTGTCAACATCAAGTCGGGCGGCTGCCCGGAAGACTGCGCCTATTGCCCCCAAAGCGCCCGCTACTCGACAGGGATCGAGACCTACCCCTTGATCTCCCTGGATTCGCTGCGCGAGCAGGCCATGGCTGCTCAAAAAGCCGGTGCCACCCGGCTATGTATGGGCGCTGCTTGGCGGTCAGCCCCGGAAGGGGAGGTGTTTGAGCGGGTGCTGGAGATGGTGCGCACGGTGCGCGAGCTGGGGATGGAAGCCTGTGTCACTTTGGGGATGGTGTCGGCTGCTCAGGCGCAGCAGTTGGCGACGGCAGGGCTGACGGCCTACAACCACAATCTGGACACCTCGCCGGAGTTCTACCCCCGCATCATCACGACGCGCACCTACCAGGATCGCCTGGAGACTCTGGCCCATGTGGGGGCAGCCGGCCTGCAGATCTGCTGTGGCGGCATTGTCGGCCTTGGGGAGACCGACGAAGACCGCATCGCCCTGCTGCACGTTTTGGCCAACCTGACGCCGCCGCCCACTTCGGTACCCATCAACGCGCTGGTGCCGGTGGCTGGCACGCCCCTGGGCCAGCTTCCCCCTCCCGATCCGCTGCTGCTGGTGCGCACCATCGCCACGGCTCGGCTGCTGCTGCCCAGAGCCCAGATCCGGCTCTCGGCAGGGCGGAAAAACCTGTCCGAGAGCGACCAGGCGCTGTGCTTCTCGGCAGGCGCCAATTCCATCTTCACCGGCGAAAAGTTGTTGACCACGCCTAACCCAGGCTCGGCCGCCGATGCGGCTTTGCTCGAGAAGCTAGGCCTGCAACCCCTCTAGAAGCATTTCCTTTTGCGCCTTTAGGATCCCTAGTTGGATCTAGGCGTGTCCCTTCTGTTGTAACAATCTTTTCAGAAAATCTAACCCTTTCTTAACCCTGTCGGCAGCCATGTCAGAATGGTGGCGACAGTGTTCTCCAGGGTTGTTACGTCGGGTTCATGTCTCCTGTCAGCACTGCCGAGCCCCTTGCCGAAGTCCAATCCCCTGAGGCGGCTGCTTCTTCTCCTCCAGAGCTCTCGCTTGGGGAGACTGCGGAGCCGACAAGGGGAGGGGGCTTTTGGGGATCCCTGCGGCGCTGGTGGGCGCGCTGGAAACAAAAGCTGCGCCTGGAGACCCAGTTGCTCTTTGTGGCCACGCTGGTGGTCTCGCTGGTGGTGAGCAGCTTCACCTTCTGGGCCGTCAGCACCGTGCAGCAGAATGCCCGCTTTAACGAGGCCCGCTTTGGCCGGGATCTGGGATTGCTATTGGCAGCCAATGTCGCCCCCCTGATCGCAGAAGATCGCATCGGCGAAGTGGTCCAACTGTCGCGGCAATATTTTGAGAGCACCAGCAGCATTCGCTATTTGCTCTACGCCGACCCGGAGGGGAACATCTACTACGGGATCCCGTTTTCCAACCAGGAGGTGAAAACCTCCCTCAGCCTTACCCGCCGCATGCAACTGCCGGACAACCGCCCGCCTGCCGAGGGCCAGCCGCTGGTGCGCACCCACCTCACCCCTGCCGGGCGGGTGACGGACATTTTTGTCGGCATCTATCATCAGGGCCGCTTTTTGGGCACCCTTGGCCTCGGCATCAACCCCAACCCCGCCCTTGTGCGCTCCACGCAACTGGCGCGGGAGGTCTCGATTGGGGTGTTTTTGGCAGTGTGGGTTCTGGCCATCCTGGGATCCGTGGTCAACGCCCTCACCATCACCTATCCCATCAAAGAACTGGTCAAGGGCGTCCAGGAGATCACCAAGGGCAACTTCAAGCAGCGCATCGACCTGCCCTTTGGGGGAGAGCTGGCCCAGCTCATCGACAGCTTTAACGAGATGGCGGAGCGGCTGCAGAGCTACGAAGAGCAGAACATCGAAGAACTGGCCGCCGCCAAAGCCAAGTTGGAGACGTTGGTTTTCTCTATCGTCGATGCCGCCATTTTGCTGGATGCCGAGTTTCGGGTGCTGCTGCTCAACCCGGCGGCCTCTCGCATGTTCGGCTGGGAAGGGGATCCCGTCTTGGGCAAGCCCTTGCCGGAGCTGTTGCCGGAGGATCTACGGCAGCAGTTGGCCCGCCCCCTGATGCAAATTGCCCGCGGGGATCAAGAGGCAGAGGAAATTCGCGTCAACCTCAGCGGCCCCATCAAGCGCGTCGTTCGCATCCTGCTGTCGCCGGTATCCGACCCGCGGCGGCAAAACCTCAAGGGGATTGTAATGACGGTACAGGACATCACCCGCGAGGTGGAGCTCAACGAGGCCAAGGCCCAGTTCATCAGCAACATCAGCCACGAGCTGCGTACCCCCCTCTTTAGTATTAAGTCTTTTATCGAGACCCTCTACGAGTACGGCGAGCAGATGTCGCCAGAGGAGCGGCTGGACTATCTGGAAATTGCCAACCGCGAAACCGATCGCCTCACCCGCTTGGTCAACGATGTGTTGGATTTGTCGCGTCTGGAGTCGGGCAAGCAGTACCACTTCGAGGCCGTCGATATCGCGGCGGTGATCGAGCAAACCTTGCGCACCCACCACCTGCAAGCCCGCGACAAAGGGATCCAGTTGCGCAAGTTTGTCGATCCGGATCTGCCCCTGGTGTGGGGCAACTACGATCTGCTGCTGCAGGTGATGACCAATCTTTTGGGCAACGCTCTCAAGTTCACGCCGTCGGGAGGTCTGGTGACGGTGCATGCCCACCTGGTGGTACAGGCGGATGGATCCCCGCAGGCGGTGCGGGTGGCGGTGGCCGATACGGGCATTGGCATTGCGCCCGAGGATCAAGAGCGGATCTTCGACCGCTTTTTCCGCGTCGAGAACCGCGTCCACACTTTGGAGGGCACCGGCCTGGGCCTGGCCATTGTGCGCAACATCCTCGAGAAACACCACACCCGCATCTGCCTAGAAAGCAAGCTGGAACAGGGATCCACCTTCTGGTTCGACCTGCACCTATACACCGAAAACGGGCCGCTGGAGTTTGCCGCCCAGCCCGGCGAAACGGATCCCCCCAGTTGCCGCTGGCGGGAGCATCCCCAGCAAACCTCTTAAGGAGCAAAAAGCCCGTACGGCTGCAGGGATCCCTGGTGGTGGCTTGTTCTACACTGGAGAAGGTTTTGAGTTGTGAGGGGTTGCTGCCATGCCGCCTCGCTGGCCCCGGAAGCCCTCCCGTCGGGATCCCGAGTTTCGCAAGCTGGATGACCGCTACACCTACGCGGCCCACCTGGCCGTTTTTCTCTGCAGCGCGTCGGGACTGGTGTTTTTCCAGCAGTTGTACCGGGCGGATTGGCCGTGGCTGGTGCCGCTGCTGGGCTGGTGGGGCCTAGGCCTGGGGATCCACAGCTTCTCGATCTTTTTTGTGGCCCGCTACCCTGCCGATCCAGGTTTTGTGGAGCTCCCCCCCGAAGCCAACGAAGACTCTGTAGAAGCCGGCTAGCGGCCTCCCTCAAGGGGAGCCAGGGGAGGAGGGGCGCTGTCGTCGTTGTCGCTGCAGCAGCAGGGGGGAGAGATCGCTTTCGTCGTAGATATCTCCCACCAGCTCTTCCAAAATGTCCTCCAGCGTGATCAGGCCGGTGGTGCCGCCAAACTCATCCACCACGATCCCCAGGTGTTGGCGGGAGCGCAGCATCTCTTTGAGTAACAGGCTGACGCGCTTGGTATCGGGCACAAAAAAAGGCGGGGACATGGCCTTGGTCACCTCGGCATTGCCCTTTTGCTCCAGGTGGCGCAGGGCCTGCTTGAGGTGGATGACGCCGACGATCTCGTCCTTAGATTCCCCCTGCACAGGGATGCGGGAGTAGCCCGTCTCCAGGCAGAGCTTCACCACATCCTGCAGGGTTTTATCGTGGGAGATGGTCTCCATTTTTACTCTAGGTTTGGCCACATCTCCCGCCTGGAGCAAATCCAACGCCAGCGCCCCGCGAAACAGGCGCCGTTTTTGCCAATCCAGCAGCCCCCGCTGCCCCAGCACGTCGATCAACAGCTCCAAATCCTTGAGGGAAGCGGTGGCCGTCAGCGGCGAGAGCTCCAACAGGTTGAACAGGCGGCTGACAATCCATTCAAAGGCGTCGGTAAAAGGGCGCAGCAGCACCGAGAGGATATGGACAGGCCGCACCACCCAGCGGAACACCCCCAGGGGATGACTCACCGCCAGGGACTTTGGGGCTACTTCTCCAAACAGGAGCACCAGGATCGTGGTGGGCACAGTGGCGGCCAAAGCTCCAAACTGGGATCCCAGCAGCTCGATGGAGAGGGCTGTGGCCAGGGCAGCAATGCCGATGTTGACAAAGTTGTTCACCAACAACAGGGTGGTGATCAGCCGTGAGCGCTGTTGTTGGGCCAGTCGATACAAGCCTTGCGGATCCCCTTGTTCCTCGATCAGGGATTCCAGGCGCAAGTTATCCATGGCCGTGATGGCCGTTTCGGCCCCAGAGCAAGCTCCCGAAAGGAGAAGCAAAAAGGCTAAGAGGAAGACATTAACCATAGCGCTCCGTCCGCAACAGCGGAACGGGATCCAGATCCATGTTGCCCAGAGCAGAAAATGGGTAGCTTCGGCCAATGCAAAGAAAAGCGGGTCGGCACATTTTCATCACCAACGGGATCCCATCCGGCACCTCGACACCTGAGCGGTTTTACCAAAGTTCAGCACTCAACCCAAGGCTCAGAATCCCTAAACACCCACCAACTCCATCTTTTGCGATGAGAGTCTTCATTGAGCAACGAGAGAGCACTCAAGCTGTTCAAACCGACTAGCTTGCTGAAGATCTTGGAAGATCTTGTGAAAAGCTTAACTTATCCTGTGTTGATCCCTAACCGGTTGCTCAAAGCTATTGATCAAAACGGGCTTGGCCGGATCGATCCAAAAGTTGTCGGTACAACATCACAATTTTGTCTTGCACCTCGGATTGGCTCAGGTGATCTGTGTCGATCAGGATGGCGTCGGGGGCAGGCCGCAAGGGAGAGATAAGCCGTTCGCTGTCGCGGCGATCCCGCTGCTCGATTTGGGCTTTCAATTCTTCGAGGGGCACCATTTGCCCTTGGGCTTGGAGTTGCTGTTGCCGGCGTTGGGCTCGTTCGCCCACCGAGGCGGTCAAAAAGACTTTCAGCTCAGCATCGGGAAAGACATAGGTGCCGATATCTCGCCCCTCCAAGACGGCCCCCCCATCCCGGCCAATGCTGCGTTGCCGCTTCACCAGCTCCTGCCGCACCCCCGGCACTGCCGCCACCTGAGAGACCCAGCGGGTCACTTCTGGGGA
The DNA here is from genome assembly GCF_047462395.1 of Synechococcus sp. H55.7. Taxonomy (NCBI): domain Bacteria; kingdom Bacillati; phylum Cyanobacteriota; class Cyanophyceae; order Synechococcales; family Synechococcaceae; genus Synechococcus; species Synechococcus sp. H55.7. The sequence continues at coordinate 59,008 of NZ_JANSJD010000011.1, read as the reverse complement.
GCGGATGGCCTGGGTGATTTCTTCGCCATCGGCCCAGATGCGGGTCGGCTCTGCCGAAGAAGTGCCACTTTGCAGGGTGAGCTGGGTTTGGGCGGCCAGTTGGGTCAATTGCTCGGCGTCGTCCAACGGGATCCCCCGCTGCAGCGCCAGCCAGGTGATAGCCCGATACATGGCCCCTGTGTCCAAGTACAAAAGCTGCAGTTGGGCGGCCACTGCCCGCGCCACGGTGGATTTTCCGGCTCCTGCCGGGCCGTCGATGGCAATCAGCGGGCGACGTGGGGTAGAAGCCACCTCCGAGGAAGGCGGTGCCGCGTTTTGTGCTTTCTCGGCCCAGGGATCCCCTTGTGCCGGAGAGAGGAGCAGATTGTCGATCAGGCGAGTTTGCCCCACATAGGCGGCGATGGCCAGCAATCCCTTGTCTTTCACCTCGGCCAGCGGCTGGAGGGTTTGCGGATCCACCAGTTCCAAGTATTGCACCCGCAGTTCAGGGGTGTGCTCCAGCTCGGCACGGGCGGCAGCCAGGATCCCTTCTGCCGAGGGATCCCCCGCCTGCCAATGGTTATACCCCCGACACAAGGCCCGGTACAGGCTGGTGGCCACCTGTCTCTCTTCAGGAGAAAGGTAGCGGTTGCGGGAGCTGCAGGCGAGGCCATCGGCTTCTCGCACGGTGGGGCAGGGGACAATGGTGGTGGGGATCTGCAGATCTTGGACCAGCCGTTGGATGATCGCCAGTTGCTGGGCGTCTTTCTGGCCAAAGTAGGCCCGCTGCGGCTGCACCAAGTTCAGCAGTTGCAGCACGATGGTGGCTACGCCGCGAAAATGCCCCGGTCGGTGGGGGGCACAGAGGGTTTGCAAAAGGGACTCGGGAGGCATGACCCAGGTGCGGTCGCTGCCGGCTGCCGGGCTGGCGCCCATCTCCTGCGGGTCGGGGGCAAACACCACATCCACGCCCGCCGCTTCACACAGGGCCCGATCCCCCTCCTCGTCGCGGGGGTAGCGATCCCAGTCTTCGTTGGGCCCAAATTGCAGCGGGTTGACGAAAATGCTGACCACCGTGCGGTCGCACTCTTGGCGGCAGCGGCGGATCAGGCTGAGATGGCCCTCGTGCAGGGATCCCATCGTGGGCACCAAGCCGATGGTGGATCCCCGCCAGCCAGTTACCTGCTCCCGCAAAGCAGCAACGGTGCGCAGCCAGTGCATCGCCATGCCACCTCACTTCTTCTCCGCCTAACCTACCCAGGGCAACTTTCAAAGACCGATCTTGTTGCCCCGTTGATACTGCCTGTAGGCGGCCACAAACAAGCCCGCCAAGGTGACCAACACCATCCCCAAAACGATCCCCAACAAAATCGGCTCGATCACAACCCCGACCTCCTAGTTCAAACCTAGATCATGTTGACATACTCCCTGTCTTTTAGGGCAGGGATCTTTGACGCTTCACCGACCGACGCCGGCAAACCAGTCCTACAGGGTCTCCACATCGGTTTTGGAGTCAGGCCTTCCATCCCGACTTGGTTGATGTTACTTGAGATATCGATTGGCGCCAGTCGGGACGAAGTCCTCTGCCTGTGACGGATCCCTAGCCCAAAGCAACGCTGAAGAACTCCACCGCTTCTGCCAACACTTCCAAGAAGCGATCTACCTCCGCCAACGTGTTGTACAGGTAAACGCTGGCCCGGGCGGTGGATTGGACTCCCAAATAGCGATGCAGGGGCTGAGTGCAATGGTGCCCCGCTCGAATGGCGATGCCCTGCTCATCCAGCAAGGTAGACAAGTCATGCGGATGGACGGCCTCTACCGAAAAGCTGACCAGCCCTGCCCGTCGCGTCGGATCCTTGGGGCCGTAAACCGTGATACCCGCTATGTTTTGGATCCCGTCCAACAAATGGGCGATCAACCGTTGTTCATGGGCGTGAACCCGCTCCAAGCCGATCTGGCTCAAGTAATCCACGGCTGCCCCCAACCCCACCGCCTGGGCAATCGCCGGCGTGCCGGCCTCAAATTTGTGGGGGATATCCGCATAGGTGGCGTGATCCCAGTACACATCGGCGATCATCTCTCCCCCACCCAAAAAGGGTGGCATCCCTCGCAACAGCTCCCGCCTGCCGTAGAGGATGCCAATCCCCGTTGGGCCACACATCTTATGCCCTGAAAAGGCCAACCAATCGCAATTCAACGCCTGCACATCCACAGGCATGTGAGGCACACTCTGACAAGCATCCAGCAAAACCTTGGCCCCGTAGCGATGGGCCAGCTCCGTGATCTCCTGGACGGGGTTGATGGATCCCAGCATATTGGAAACCTGGGTTACCGCCACCAGGCGGGTGCGGTCGCTGAGCAAAGACCGGTAGTGCTCCAGATCCAACTCTCCTGCTGGCGTGATCTGGATGAACTGGAGGCAGGCTCCCGTCTTCTGGGCCACGAGCTGCCACGGGATCAGGTTGCTGTGGTGCTCCATCACCGAAAGGACGATCTCATCCCCTCGTTCCAAATTGCTCAAACCCCAACTGTAGGCCACCAGATTGATGGCTTCGCTGGCATTGCGGGTGTAAACGATCTCCTGTGGCGAAGCGGCGTTGATAAAACGAGCGATCTTTTCCCGCGCCCCCTCATAGGCATCGGTGGCTTCGTTGCTCAGCGTATGAACCCCACGATGCACGTTGGCGTTGGAGCACCGATAGTACCGATCCATCGCCTGCAAAACTGCCAGTGGCTTTTGAGAAGTGGCAGCGTTGTCAAAGTAGATCAGGGGGTGGCCGTTGACCTGGCGCTGCAAAATCGGAAAGTCCGACCGCACCTGGGCAGCTAGGTCGAAAGAATGGTCCAGCCTAAGAGAAGAAGGGGTGGATACCGCCATAGTCTGCGCAAAAAGCCCGTTTCCCTCAGTATGACATCGCTCTGGGCCAGCCCTCGGAAAACCCATCTGGGATCCCTTCAGTCCTACCCACTCTGCCGTCAGGGCTTGGAAGCCAAAACTTGTCACAAACTGTAATCTTATGTTAAGTTTGTTTACGTACAGTAATAAAGGTATTCACAATGCAATCGTCTCCTAGGATTCCTTCGCGCCTGGATTCCGCATCCGTTGCCCAGTACTATGACACCAGCAACGACTGGATCCCCGGCTGGACGGAGCAAGCGGAGCGTTGGAATGGACGCTTGGCCATGTTGGGCTTCGTGATCAGCATGGTTACAGAAGCGGCGCTGGGCCACAGTGTTTTTGCCAGCACTCTCGCTCAGTGGCTGGGTCTGCAATAATCTGCAATAATCCGGTAGAGCCCCATCGGGCATCTCACAGACTTTACCCCTTAGCCTTGAGATGCTGCGGCTCTACCTTGGCTTGAGCTTTTTTACCCTTCGACTCCTATCTTGACAGGCTGATGATGCTTGAGAATCCCTTTTTCCCCTACATTGCCGTAATGGTGGCTGGGTTGGTAGCTGCTGTTGCGATGGGCTCGATGGCTTTCTTCAACTCCAAGCGCCCTGCCGGCTGGGAAGGCGCCGGTCGCCCGCGGTATGTGCCGCAGTATGGTCAAGACGGCGACACCCCGCCGGAGTGGGAAATTGGCTGGACTGAGAAGGCCGAGCGATGGAACGGACGGCTGGCCATGCTGGGGTTTGCCCTGAGTGTTGTGGTAGAGGCCATTGTGGGCCACAGCGTCTTCGCCTCTGTGTTGGGGATCCGCTGAGCCCGGTGGAAAACTGTCTCGGATAAAAGTTCCTACAGAGCAACAGCTATCCTCTGGCCTCTACCATTTAGTTACCTTTATTTACCATTGAATAATCTTCTTCTGAACGGCTGTCATACACATGGCAACGCGGGCGTTGATCTCATCCTCAGATCCGAAAATATCCAGCTTTTCTTTGAGCCGTTGGATGCAGTTTTGTACAGTCTTCTTGCTGGTGTGAATGCGATCGGCAATGGCCTGATCGGTGAGGGCCTCTTTGCAGAGTAAGTTCAAGACCTCAATTTCCCGTTCTGTCAGCTTCGTGAGACCACGCAACTCCCGCGGCATGCGCAATTCTCCATTCAGGGCGCTTTTGGCTCCCTCCAAAAACACAGTCCGCCGTTCCATTTTATTAACCGCGGCAAACCCGCCCTGGTGTTTGCTGATCAAGCCCACCAATGGAGTCAGCAGTAGCGGCTCACTAGAATAGGCCATCACGTTCAGGGTGGGGTAGTTCTCAAAGATGTGGCGCAGGAACTCTAGGCCAGGCTCGGCAGACTGTTCGCCGCTGGTTTGACCGTAGAGCAAGTCCGCCACGACCAAATCCGGCTGTTCCCGCTGCAGGCGCAGGATGGCGTCCATGGGATTGCTGACCGTGATGCACTGAGCATCGGCTGCAATCCGCTGCAGCCACTCGCAGTTGTTTTGGGCCACCTCGGGATGATCTTCGACGATCAAAAACTTGAGGGGGGTAGTTGGGCTTTCAACCTCGGACATCAGTCCACTCCTCTAAGTTCACCATCGGCCGTATGGGAACAGCCGGAACATTTCTACAGACAGGGGATCCCAACTGTAAGCATGGCTCCCAGCAGACCACTCCAGTGTAGCCTCAAGTGGGGTTTTAGAGGTGAGTCTGAGGGGTAGGAAGAGACAGGTTAAGCTAGAGGGTGATGTCAACTGGATCTCAACTGTGGTACCTCTGCAAGACCGCAACCCAACCACCCGCACGGCCTACGTCACCTATGCCCTGGTGCTCATCAACATCTTGGTTTTTGTGTATGAGCTTACCTTATCGCCGCGAGAGTTGGTGGCTTTTTTCCGAGAGTGGGCAGTGGTACCGGTAGAGTTGACGGCGAGTTTTCGAGGGGAGGTCACTTCTTCGCTGCGCCCCGAATGGATGACCCTATTCACCTCGCAATTTTTGCATGGGGGCTTTCTCCATATTGGTGGGAACATGCTCTTTTTGTGGGTTTTCGGCAACAATGTTGAGGATCGCTTGGGGCATGTGCGCTACCTCATTTTTTACCTGACTTGTGGAGCTTTGGCCGCCCTAACCCAGTGGTTTTTCGATATGGAATCCACCATTCCTTCGCTGGGGGCAAGTGGGGCCATTGCCGGGGTGTTGGGAGCCTATATCTTGCGTTTTCCACAAGCTGAGATCTTGACCCTGGTGCCTCTGGGCATTTTCATTACAACCATCTATGTTCCCGCCTGGGTGTTCCTGGGTTTTTGGTTTGTGCAACAGGCGTTTTACGGCATCGCCAGCCTGCAGACGCCCATCAACATCGGCATGCAGGGGGGAGGGATTGCCTACTGGGCCCACGCGGGCGGCTTTGTGTTTGGGGCCATCTTGGGGCCGTTGATGGGGTTATTTTCTGGCAAAAGCCCTTATGACCGCCAAATGACTTGGCAACAACGGGACAGGGATCTGTTTTGATCGGCTTTGATACTTTACTGAGCCTATTGTTAATCAAATAGCAGCGTGATAGGAGCAAGCTATGGTCAGTCTATCTGCCAAGCCTCTAACTCTGGAAGACTTTCTACAACAGCCGGAAACTCAGCCTGCCAGCGAGTTTATTGAAGGAGAAATTATCCAGAAGCCTATGCCACAGGGAAAGCATAGCCGTCTCCAACTAAAACTGGGCAGCTTCATTAACGAGATGTTGGAGCCTTCTCAACTGGGAATGGCATTTCCAGAGCTGCGCTGCACTTTTGCCGGATATGCGATTGTGCCCGATATTTCTGTGATCGCCTGGGAGCGGATCCCTGTGGATGAAGATGGCACCATTCAAAATTTCATCCCCTTTTGCCCAGATTGGATCATCGAGATTCTCTCTCCCGATCAAGATCAAATGAAGCTGGTCAAAAAGATCTTGATTGGCTTGGCCCACGGCTGCCAGATGGGGTGGATCGTGGCCCCCGAAGAAAGGGTCGTTTTCGCCTATCCTGCCGGACAGCAGCCAACAGTGCATGAGGATCCGCAAGAGGTTATCCCCGTTCCCGCTTTTGCTCAAGGGATCCAACTGACGATCGGGACATTGTTTGGCTGGATGCGAGTTCAAGGCGGCGAGAGCCGCAAGCCCATTGGAGAAAAAAGCCAAGGCTAGCTACACCGGCTTCCCTCTCCTCAATTTGGCTCAGTGTTGTAAAGGGCAGGGGCTTGGGCAACCGTCGCTCCGAGGGAGGAGAGTTCCTGGCGCAGCAAGGCCACCAGGGCATTGGTGGACTGGTCGTAGAGGCTAGTGACCAGCTTGGGATAAAACCCGATGCCGATGATGGGGATCAGCAGGCAGGCGATGATGAACACCTCGCGCGGCTCGGCATCCACCAATTCTTCATGTTCGGTCAGCTCTTTGTTTTCCGGGCCAAAGAAGATCTGCCGCAACATCGACAGCAGGTAGATAGGAGTCAAGATCACCCCAACCGCCGCCAGAAAGACCACCACCAGCCGGAAGGGGAGAGAGTAGGCATCGGTGGTGGCCATGCCGATGAACACCATCAGCTCGGCCACAAAGCCGCTCATCCCCGGCAGAGCCAGAGAGGCCAGCGAGCAAGTGGTGAACATCGAGAAAATCTTGGGCATCTTCAGGCCGACGCCGCCCATTTCCTCCAGCTCCAGCGTGTGGGTGCGGTCGTAGGTGGCCCCCACCAAGAAGAACAGGCTGGCCCCGATCAGCCCGTGGGAGATCATCTGCAACATGGCGCCGCTCATGCCGATTTCGGTCAGGGATCCGATGCCGATGAGGACAAAGCCCATGTGGCTGATGGAGGAGTAGGCGATCTTCCGCTTCAGGTTACGCTGGGCAAAGGAGGTGAGGGCAGCAAAGATGATGTTCACCACCCCCAGCACGATCAGCACCGGCGCAAGGTAGAGGTGGGCATCCGGCAGCATGCCCACATTCATGCGCATCAGGGCATAGCCCCCCATCTTGAGCAGGATCCCGGCCAGCAACATGTGAACCGGCGCCGTGGCTTCGCCGTGGGCATCGGGCAGCCAGGTGTGCAGGGGGAAGACGGGCAGCTTCACCCCATAAGCAATCAGGAAAGCCCCATACATCAGCAACTGGAAGCTCAGCGGATAGGCCTTGTGGGCCAGATCCGTCATGTCAAAGCTGATGGGATCCCCGTAGAAGGCCATAGCCAAGCCCGCCACCAGGATAAACAGCGAGCTGAGGGCGGTGTAGAGGATGAACTTGGTGGCCGCATAGAGGCGGTTGTATCCCCCCCAAATGGAGAGGAGCAAATAGACCGGGATCAGCTCCAGCTCCCACATCAGGAAAAACAGCAGCATATCCTGCACGGCAAACACCCCGATCTGGCCGCCGTACATGGCCAACATGAGAAAGTAAAACAGGCGCGGCTTGAGGGTGACCGGCCAGGCGGCCAAGATGGCAAGCGTGGTAATAAAAGCCGTGAGCAGAATGAGCGGCATGGAGAGGCCATCGGCCCCCACCGACCAGCTTAGCCCCACCTGCGGCACCCAGGTGTAGCGCTCCAGCAGTTGCAAGCCCGTCTGGGCGGGATCGTAGCCGACATAAAAGCCGGCCAGCAGAATCAGCAGATCGGTGACTGCGATGAACAAAGCAAACCAGCGGATCCGCTCGGCCAACTTTTGCGCGTAGGCGCGGGTACTGGGATCCCCAGCCGGCGCCGGGATCAACGGGATAAAGAGAGCGGCCAACACAGGGTACACAATGACCGTGGTCAGCCAGGGGAACTCGTTCAAGCTGGGCAGCGCCATCGATAGAACCTCGTTCATGCCATACGATCCAAGAGAACCACTGCCGGCCACAACCCGACAGCCCTCTTCCAGGATTGCCGTTGAGTATCTATGCTTAGCAAATCCACAGAATTATCTTAAGACTCTTCCTCCCTTTCCGCCGGCGTTCCTGGAAAGTGGTATCTGTGAAGGGTGAACCCAAAAAGCAAAGACCATCCCCCAGTAGCCTCACAAGGTATCCGAACCCATCATGCCTCAGCCCAAACTCATTATCCACGGCGGAGCCGGCAGTGCCCTAGAAGGAGAAGACAGCCTGGAAAAGGTGAGGAGATCCCTGCGGCAGGTGGTGGAAAGTACCTATGCGCTGCTGTTGGCAGGGCAAGCGGCAGAGGCGGCTGTCTTACATGCCTGCCAACTGCTGGAAGATGATCCCCTCTACAACGCCGGCACAGGATCGGTCTTGCAGTCGGATGGGCAGATCCGCATGAGCGCCGCCCTCATGAACGGGGCCACCCAGTCTTTTAGTGGGGTGATCAACGTCAGCCGGGTTCAGCATCCCATCCTCCTGGCCCAGGCTTTGCAATCCAGCCCGGATCGGGTGGTGGCCGAACAGGGGGCAGCAGAGCTGGCGCGGGAACTGAAGTTGCCGGTCTATGACCCGACCACTCTCAAGCGGCTGCAGGAGTGGGTGCAGTTGCGCCAGACCCATCCCCCGTCAAGGGTGCTCACCGCCCTGGCCATGGGCACGGTTGGAGCGGTGGCGCTGGATCAACAGGGGCGCATTTGTGTTGGCACCTCCACCGGCGGGCGGGGGTTTGAGCGGGTGGGGCGGGTGAGCGATTCGGCCACGCCCGCAGGAACCTACGCCAGTGCGGCAGCGGGAGTCAGTTGCACCGGTGTTGGGGAAGATATTTTGGATGAGAGCTTGGCGGCACGGATTGTCATTCGAGTGGAAGATGGCCTCAGCCTAAAAGCGGCCATGGCCAAGTCTTTTCAAGAGGCCCGCCAACGCCGCCGCTCCTTGGGGGCCATTGCTCTATCGCGCTTGGGCGAGATTGCCTGGGATACCACCACCGACCTGCTGTTGGCCGCCTACCACGATGGGCAGGGGATCGGTTTGACGATCTAAACTTCCAACCGAGCTTGCGCAATTCCGCCTGGACAAGCTCGAGGCAGTTGGATAAGAGTAAAGATAGTACTTAAACAAACCAAGTCTGCTCCTGCGCGGGCAGCGATGGGGAGCCCCGACCTATGGCACTTCATGCGGAGTTGCACCGCCACCTGGGCGGTTCTGTCGTCCCTCGGATTCTGTGGCGCTACTTGCATCGCCAGGGATCCCCTCTGGCGGAGCGCTTTCCCACCTATGCCGAGTTTGAAGAGTTCTACACCCGCCCGCGCAACACCCTTGAAGATTACTTGGAGCTGCACACGCTGGTGGAACAGGTGCAAACCCTGGAAAGCTTACCCTATTTCATCTACCGTCTGCTGCGGGGAGCCTATGTATTTGAGGATCTGGCCTACCTAGAAATTCGTTACACCCCCTACCTGCGCACGGATCCCAGCCTGGACGAGGCAGATCGCCTCAAGCAAATGCGCCAGGTAATCGAGACGGTGGGACAGGCCAGCCAGCAGCGGGAATACCCCATTGTTACCACTCAGATTGTGTGTTTGCACTCCCGCCTCCCCAGCCACATCAACCGGGCTATGGTTGAAGCTGCTGCCGAGTCGGAATATGTGAGTGCCATCGACCTGGCTGGGGGAGACAAGCCTTACGGCGAACGCATGGACGAGTGGATCGAGCTATTCAAGTATGCCTTGGCCCGCGGCCTCAAGACCACTGCCCACCTCTACGAGACGTTGGATGGCTGCTACCCAGAGCTGCTGCCCTATGTCTCGCGGATTGGCCACGGCATTCAAATTCCCCTTCACTATCCAGAGTTGCTGCCGGAGCTGGCGCGGCGAGGACAATGCCTGGAAGTTTGTCCCACCACCTATCTAAAAACGGGCACCTTGTCCAGTTTGGATCCCCTCAAGATTGTGTTTGATCGCTGCTTTGAGGCAGGGGTAGATATCGCCATCTGCACCGACAACGCCGGCTTGCACAATGTGCGCCTGCCGTTTGAGTACGAGAACCTGCTCACCCACGACATTATCGATTTCGAGCAGCTCAAACACTGTCAGGAAGCAGCTTTTCGCCACGCTTTTGCCTGGCCTTATAAGGGGCGCCCGGCCTCTCTGTTGTCGGAGTTACAGCAGGGGGTATCTGCTTCTTTGGTAGCCCTCTGATCGCGTCAGCGGGACGGAGTCCTTGTCCTTTATTCCGACTTCTCAAAAACGAGGGTAGAGATCCGCACCAAAGCCATGGAAATCTTGGGCTCCCACAAAACATATCCTCAGTTCCTTGAGCCAATCCCTAACTCCCCTCTCCCAAAGGGAGAGGGGCCGGGGGTGAGGGCTGGGAGTGTTGGGTGCCGCCAAAGGCGAACGCGCCGGCGGCGTGGAGCGCTTGGGGCTGTCTCAATCTAGTCTGACAATCTAGTCTGAAATGACTATCAGTCGAGCATGAAGGTCTATATCAGTGCTGATATCGAAGGGATCTCCGGCATCAGCCATTGGGATGAAGCCACCCTCGGCCAGCCGGGTTATGAGCCATTCCGCGAGCAGATGACCCAAGCGGTGATCGCCGCTTGTGAGGGATCCCTGGCTGCCGGAGCCACCCGGATCACTGTCAAAGACGCCCATGATTCCGGGCGCAACCTTCTCCCCGAGCGATTGCCGGCGCCGGTGCAACTCATCCGCGGCTGGAGCGGCCACCCCTACTGTATGGTGCAAGAGCTGGATCGCAGTTACAATGCCCTGATCTTAATCGGCTACCATGCCCGCGCCGGATCTGCTGCCAACCCCCTTGCCCACACCTACACCACCGAAGTTAGCCAAATCCGGCTGAACGGCCAGGCCATCGCCGAGTTTCACCTGGTCAGCCTCACCGCTGCCTATGAAGGGGTGCCGGTTGTATTTCTGGCCGGAGACGCAGAGGTGTGTGCGGAAGCGAAAGCCTATGACGCCCAGATCGAGACGGTGGTCACCCACAAAGGGATGGGCCACTCGGTCGTTGCTCCCCATCCGCAGCAGGTTCTGCAGGCCATCCGCCAAGGTGTAGAGGGATCCCTGAAACGGCTGTCGGCCTACCGGCCCCGCCCACTGCCGGATTGCTTTCACTTGGAGGTGGACTACAAGGATCCTGCCCGCGCCTACCGCAAGTCTTTTTACCCCGGCTGCCGGTGGGTTGCCGATGCAACCGTTCGGCTGGAGGTTTCCAATTGGTTTGAGGTGCTGCGGGCTCTGCAATTTATTGTGCTCACCTAGTCTGGACGGGTGCGCAGGCGAGCGGCAGCTTCTCTGAGGCTGGTCTCGGAAAGGTCGGGCAGCTCTATCCGGGCGTGGATGCGGTTGAAGTTCTGCTGCAACCCATGCCGATAGGTGGGATCGTAGTGCTGCTCCAGCAACTCCTGCACAAACTGCGGCCAGTCTTGGGCGTCGATGAGCTCAAACCAGCGCTGCAGGCGCGCCTGGCCATGGCGGGCTTTTAGGGGCAGCAATTTCTCCTTGAGTGCCTGGGGATGGGCTATCCAGTGGGGATAATGGGCAATCAGCCCCTTCACCCGCTCTTCCAAAGGCAATCGCACTTCCACGCAATCGGCTTGGGTGAGGGCCTGCCAAAGGGCAGGGGGCAGGTGGAGCTGGCCCACCTTGGCACTCTCGGCTTCCACCCAGACCGGCTTGGCTGGATCCCACTGGAGAAAAACCTGCACCAGTTGACTTTCAAAGCTCTTCTGGGTGGGCTGCGGCATCCCCCACTCCGCTCCCAGCACGGAGCCGCGGTGGCGGGCCAGCTTTTCCAGATCGAGGACTTGGGATCCCTGGCGCTGCAGGTGGTGGAGCAACTGGGTTTTGCCGCTCCCCGTCGGCCCGCAGAGGACGCGGTAGGTAAACTCCTGGGGCAAGCTCTGCAGTTGCCGGCGTACCCAGGCGCGGTAGGTTTTGTACCCCCCTTGCAACACTGTGACCTGCCAGCCCACCTGGGACAACACCAACGCCAAGCTGGCCGAGCGCTGCCCTCCCCGCCAGCAGTAGATGAGGGGGTGGTAGTCCCGATCCTTGTCGGCAAAGTGGGTCTGCAGATGGCGGGCGATGTTCTGGGCCACCAGGCTGGCTCCCCGCTTGCGGGCCGTAAAGGGATCCACCTGCTTGTAGAGGGTGCCCACCTCTGCCCGTTCTGCATCGTCAAGCACAGGCAAGTTGATGGCCCCCGGCCAATGATCCTCAGCAAACTCTGCCGGCGAGCGCACGTCAATGATCTCGCTGTAGGTGTGCAGCCAAGGTTCGGCAGTGACGTGAATGGGGGCAGCCACAGACGCAGCGAGGAGGGAGTGGACTGAGTTCTCTCTTGCTCGATCCTGGCAGATTTCTAGGGTTGTTGCCTGAGGGGATCCCTGGGCCTGACAAGAGTTGCACCGCTCGGCTCCTCCTCCAGGCTAACCTCAGAGGGAGAGATAGGATCGCACTTTTTCCTCATCCATTTGGTCAGTCGGCCCTTCCATAACGAGGGATCCATTTTCCATGAGGTAAAAGTAATCGGCCAAGCTTTGAGCAAACTCAAAGTACTGTTCTACCAGCAACACCGCAACGCCCCGCTCTTTTTGGATGCGGGCAATGGCTTCTTCGATCTCAATGATGATAGAGGGTTGGATCCCTTCTGTAGGTTCATCCAGGAGTAAAAGTTTAGGCTCTGCCACCAAAGCTCTGGCAATGGCCAATTGCTGCTGCTGACCACCGCTCAAATCTCCACCGGGACGCTTTAGAAAAGAACGCAAAATCGGGAATAAGTCATAGATAAACTCAGGTATAGCCCGTTCTTTGTCCGGTGCTGCTTCTAACCCCACCAGTAGATTTTCCTCAACCGTTAGGCGAGGAAAGATCTCTCGGCCTTGGGGCACATAGCCAATGCCAGCGCGAGCCCGCCAGTTGGGTGAGTAATGATTGATGGGTCGGCCCTCAAAGAGAACTTTACCTGTACAGTCTTTGAGAAGCCCCATTAGGGCTTTAAGCGTGGTAGTTTTGCCCATGCCGTTGCGACCCAGAAGGCAAACTGCTTGGCCGGGAAGGATCTTGAAAGAAAGATCTCTCACAATTAAACTTTGCCCATAATAAGCTCTCAGGTTACAGACTTCCAGCAAAGGCTGAGATCCACTTTGAGATAGATTTTGCGCTTTGGTGGCGTTTTCCGTATTCATAGGCTTGGATATAGAGTTGGTTAACTGGACGGTCAACACAGATCTCCCCTTCTCCCCTGTTTTCGTTTAGCCTCTGGCTTTGTGGGATCCAAGATAGACCTCGATAACTCGCGGGTCGTTCTTCACTTCCTCAAAGCTACCCTCGCACAACACCGCTCCTTGGTGTAAAACGGTAACTCTGCGGGCAATTTGCCGGACAAATACCATGTCATGCTCGATCACCAAAATGGTGTGATTTCGAGCTAAGGATTGAATTAACTCTCCCGTAGCCTCTGTTTCTTTATCCGTCATCCCGGCCACGCATTCATCAAGCAGCAGCAGATCCGGATCCTGGGCAATCACCATGCCGATCTCCAACCATTGCTTTTCTCCATGGGAGAGCAGCCCTGCCGGGATCCGATCCTTACGGCTCAGGCCGATGGTTTCCAGGAGAGCATCAGTCTTTTCTCGCAAGCGCTTTTTGCCAAATAAGGTGGAGAAAACACCCTTGTGAGGGTTGAGAGAGAGCTCTAAATTTTCTCGCACGCTCAGGTTTTGGTAGACCCGCGGCGTTTGGAACTTGCGACCAATACCCAAGGCAGCGATTTCGTGCTCCTTGAGCTTAGCCAGATCTTTTCCTTTAAACAGCACTCGCCCTCGAGTAGGCTTGACCTTGCCTGTCAACACATCGAGGAAGGTAGTTTTGCCCGCTCCATTGGGGCCGATCACCACCCTTAACTCCCCTTCTTCCAAAGAGAAGTTCAGCCCGTCCAAAGCCTTAAAGCCATCAAAGCTGACGGTGAGATCCTGAGTTTGTAAAATTTGCCGGGTAGTGGTGGGAGCTGCTGTAAGCATAGGGATCACGTCCAAGAACGGAAAGGCCAGAGGACGAGTAGGATTCTCAGCCCATCGAACAAGAGAGGACACTTGGCATCGTTATCTCACCCATTGGGATCCTCTTACTCTGAAGTTGCACCTTGCATAGGGGGATACTGGCACGGATTTAGGCTGGAGAAATATTGGCCAAACGCCGGCGCCAAAGCTGGAAGGTAACCCAAAGCTGCCTGCCCCGGGTGCGCACCCAGCCCACCAAACCATCCGGCAACACCAGTACCACCAGCAGGAACAATCCCCCCTGGAAAAACAGCCAAATTTCTGGGAAATTTTCACTCAGCAAACTCTTGGCAAAGTTTACCAACAAAGCCCCGACCACTGCCCCCACTAAACTGGCCCGACCACCCACCGCTGCCCAGATCACCATTTCAATGGAGAAGGGAACGGCCATGGCATTGGGAGAAATGATGCCAGTTTGTAAGGTAAACAAAGCCCCGGCGATCCCTGCCAGCGCAGCCGAGATGGCAAATACTAGCACCTTAAATCCGGTGGGATCGTAGCCAGAGAAACGAACCCGCGGCTCATCGTCTCGAATGGCTACCAGGATTCGACCAAACAAGCCACTGGTAAGCCAACGACAGAGAAGGTAAGCCAAAACAACGGTTAAAACCGTGGCCACATAGACAGCAAAGCGCATCTGGGAAGAGTTGACATCCAGGCCAAATAACGTCTGGAAATTGGTCAGGCCGTTGGTGCCGTTGATTAAGCGCTGTTGCCCGTTGAAGAAGTTGAAGAAAATGATTGTGGTGGCCTGAGTCAGAATAGAAAAATAAACTCCTCGGATGCGATTTCTCACCACCAAATACCCCAGAGCTGCTGCCACCACAGCCGGGATCAAGACAATAGCAATAGCCGTAAACGGAAACGAATAAAAAGGGTACCAAAACCAGGGCAATTCCGTTACCCCATAGAGGCTGAAAAACTCCGGTATCTGTCCCTCTGGCAGTTGCAACTTGAGGTGCATCCCCAAAGCATAGCCCCCCAAGGCAAAGAACACCCCATGCCCCAGACTCAGCATGCCGGTATAGCCCCAGATAAGGTCGATCCCCAGGGCAACAATGCTCAATGCCAGAAATCGCCCCAACAAGTTCAGCCGAAAACCCGACAACACAGTTGGGGCCACCAAGATCAAAGCCAGCGCCAGGCCAATGAGGATCCCAACTTCCCAGAGGAGCTTGCGGGCAGGACTGGGATCCCGACCGGTGGCAAGAATGGCCTCTTCACGATCAGCGGGGGGGAGATGAGCCAGTTTCATGGGCGGTGTGGGGGGATGGGGGATACGGCTAGAAAGATTCGCTCAAGAGGGCTGTCCTAGGCATCCACCATGCGACCTTTTTCGGGGAAAAGGCCGCGGGGGCGCACCTGCAAAAAGGCCACAATTAAGGCAAAGACCATCACCTTAGCCATGCTGGTGGTGGCAAAAAAGTTGAGGGTATCGGTCAGGATCGGCACGTTGGGAAAGATCAAAGCCAGCGTCCCGGAACCGATGACAAAGTTGGCAATTCCGATCCCCAGTGCCGCCACAATGCTGCCCAGGAGCTTGCCCACACCCCCCACGACAACCACCATGAAGGTATCCACGATGTAGTTCTGGCCGGTATTGGGCCCCACGGATCCCAGCAGGCTGACGGCCACGCCGGCTACTCCTGCCAGACCCGAACCCATGGCAAAGGTGAGAGCATCCACCGTTTGCGTAGGGATCCCGACACAAGCGCTCATGGCCCGATTTTGGGTGACGGCGCGGATGCGCAACCCCCAGCGGGTGCGTTGCAAGAAAAAGTACAGCCCCAGGATACAGACAACGGTGAGGGCGATGATGAACAGGCGAGTATTGGGCAAAAACAGGTTGCCCACCGGGATCCCACCCCGCAGCCAGCGAGGAGCGGTCACGTCTCTATTTTGGGCCCCAAACCAGGGCTGGGTGACGGCCAGGGCATAGGTTTGGGCCAGAACCCGCCCGCCTACTGCCACAATGGCCGTAGAAAGCACCAACAACAACGTCAGCACCCAGCCTTTGAGGCGCGGCCAATCGGCCCGTTTTGCCAAGAGCCACCAGCCGCCAAAAAAGAGCACCGCAAAGGCCCCCAAGCGGAAAGCCAACACCCAATTGACGCTGCGCACGAACTGCTGCAGGATCAGGCTCACGCCCCAGGTGGCCAAAAGGGTTTCCAGCGGCCGCCCATACAAAAAGCGAATCACCCCCCGCTCCAGAGCCAGACCCGCCAGGGCCGTGACGACAAAAGCGGCAACCAAGGCTGGAAAGATATACAGATCCCGCCAGGGATCCCCCAATTGTCGGAAGGCATTTTGCACCACAAAGGTGGTGTAGGCCCCCAACATCATCAGCTCCCCATGGGCCATATTGATCACCCCCATGAGGCCGAAGACAATCGCCAGGCCCAGAGCGGCTATCAGCAAAACGGTGCCAATACTGATGCCATTAAACAAGCTATCCAAAAGCAAGGTCATCGGCAGGGGATCCTCCTTCTTTACCAGTTGACGGGGGACGCGCTTCCAACTCCAGGACGGGATCCCCAACTCACCCGCAAGGGATCTCGCACCCAGCGCTCAACAGGGCTAGCTGACTTTGAAGCGACCGCCTTTGGCCGGATCCGACCAGTCGCAGGCAAAGCCCTTGGTTTCCGCCACAAACTGGTTCCAGGGCTGTGGCTCCACAGCGTCTGTAGAAAAGATGACATCAAACAGCCCATCAGAGCGCACCTGGCCGATCCGCACGTACTTGGTCAGGTGGTGGTTGGTGTTCATCGTCACCAGACCCTCTGGGGCATCAAAGGTTTGGCCGTAGGCTGCTTGGCGCACCGCGTCGATCTCCACGGTTCCCGCTTTTTCCACCGCCTGCTTCCAGATGTAAACCATGATATAGGCCGCTTCCATCGGGTCGTTGGTGACGCGGTTTTGGCCGTATTCTGCCTTGAAGGCTTCCACAAACTTCTTGTTGGCAGGCGTATCCACCGTCATGAAGTAGTTCCAGGCAGCGTAGTGGCCTTCTAGGAACTCGGAGCCAATCGCCTGCACCTCTTCTTCGGCAATGCTGACGGACATAGAGGGATAGCGATCCGGCTCCAGACCGGCTGCTTTCAGTTGCTTAAAGAAGGCCACATTGCTGTCGCCATTCAGGCTGTTGTAGATCACGCCGCCGTTGGGAAGAGCGGCACGGATTTTGCTGATAATAGGAGTCACTTCGGTGTTGCCCAGAGGCAGGTAATCTTCTCCCACAACCTTGCCGCCCAGGGCCTCTAACTGGGCCTTGATGATGGTGTTGGCCGTGCGGGGGAAGACATAGTCGGATCCCACCAGGAAAAACTCTTTGCCCTTGTTCTTGAGCAGCCATTCCACAGAAGGCTCGATCTGCTGGTTGGGGGCAGCGCCGGTGTAGAAGATGTTTTTGGAGCACTCTTGTCCTTCGTACTGTACGGGATACCAGAGCAGGTGTTGCTTGGATTCAAATACCGGCAAAACTGCCTTGCGGCTGGCCGAGGTCCAACAGCCGAATACTGTTGCCACCTTGTCCACATCGATCAATTTGGTGGCTTTCTCGGCAAAGGTTGGCCAATCGGAGGCGCCATCCTCGATGATGGGCTCGATCTGCTTGCCCAAAACCCCACCGGCGGCATTGATCTCTTTAATGGCTAGCTTTTCCGCATCCACCACACTGGTTTCCGAAATGGCCATCGTGCCGCTGAGGGAGTGCAAAATGCCAACGCGAATAGTCTCTCCCTGAGCATAGGCAGGCACAGACCGCTTCACCCAGATCTGCGGCCCTAAGGCAGCCCCGGCTCCGGCCAGCGCGCCCATTTTCAGCACTTGACGACGATTAAAAGATTGAGCCATCGGTAAACTCCGAAACGAGGTGAGTGCAAAGGATGTAGCGAAGTGTGGTTACAGCAGCCTGGCTAACAGGGGGAAGGACTCAGCTCATCACCTTGCCCATGGATCAGCTTGCCCAACTGCGCTCGGCTGAGGTTTTCACCAATGCCTTCCCAACATCAACAGGGGGAAAAGCCAGCTTTGCAGTCGAGAGAGCGTCGTGCGCCCCTGTTGCCTGGACGTGTTCTATCAAACCCATTCAGCCAGGAAGAAATTGTGTTGCGAGATACTTTTTTCCAGAATCTGAGCCTGTTCTCGCCAAGCTCCCAGGGATCCCTTGCTCTCGGCATAATGGAGATTTCGAGGTTGAAAATTGATGGCTTATGGTGCAACAGGCTGGCTATGGATCTTGGCGATCCCCAATTACCGCTGACCTGGTGGTGGCCGGATCCCTACGCCTAGGGCAACCGGCTTGGGACAAGGGGGATCTCTACTGGACGGAGGGCCGCCCGCAGGAGAAGGGGCGCAACGTGCTGATGCGGCGAGCTGCCGACGGGACGGTGCAGGAACTGACGCCAGCACCCTTCAACGTGCGCACGCGGGTGCATGAGTACGGCGGCGGCGCCTACTGGGTCTCCGAGGGGGTGGTGTATTTCTGCAACTTTGCCGATCAACGGCTCTACCGCCTGCTGCCGGCTTCGGATCCCCAGCCCCTCACCGAAGCTGGCCCCTACCGCTATGCCGACGGGGTGGTGGACAGGAGGCGCCGGCGCATCCTCTGCGTGCGCGAGGATCACAGCCGCCAGGGAGAGCCGGAAAATACCCTGGTTGCCATCGATCTAGAAAGCGGATCCCAGCAGGTTTTGGCCAGGGGCCACGATTTCTACGCCAGCCCGCAACTGAGCCCAGACGGTCAGATCCTGGTGTGGCTGGCCTGGGATCACCCCCAGATGCCCTGGGACGGCACGGAGCTGTGGCGGGCGGAAGTGGCTCCTGACGGCAGCTTGGGAGAACCCCAGAAACTCGTTGGTGGCCCGGCTGAGTCCATTTTCCAGCCCCAGTGGTCGCCGCAGGGGGAGCTTTACTTTGTTTCCGACCGCAGCGGCTGGTGGAACCTCTACTGCTGGGATCCCTCAGGGCCGATTCCTCTGTGCCCTATGGAAGCGGAGTTTGGCGAGCCCCAGTGGGTGTTTGGCCTGAGCACCTACGGCTTTTGTGGGGACGGGCGGATCCTGGCCATCTATCGGCAAGAAGGGCTGGGCCACCTGACGCTTTTGGATCCGCGTTCAGGACAGCGGCAGGAGATCCCCATACCCTACACCGAGCTCCACAACCTTCAAGTTAGCGGCGAAAAAGCTGCCTTCCTGGCCGGATCCCCCAGCGAAGCCATGGCCTTGGTCTGTCTGGACTTACCTTCTGGCCAATTGGAGGTGGTGGCCCGTTCTAGCAGCGTGGCAATAGATCTGGAGTATTTGTCAATCCCTGAGCCCATCACCTTTCCCACCTCGGGCGGAGCAGTGGCCTACGGCTTCTTCTATCCTCCCAAGAACCGCGACTTTGTGGCCCCTGCCGGCGAAAAGCCGCCCCTGCTGGTGAAAAGTCACGGCGGGCCCACGGGAGCAACAGCAGCCGTGCTCGACCTGGGGATCCAGTACTGGACCAGCCGCGGGATTGCCGTTTTGGATGTCAACTACCGCGGCAGCAGCGGCTATGGACGGGCCTACCGGGAGGCCCTCAAGGGCCAATGGGGCCTTGTGGACGTGGAAGATTGCATTGCTGGAGCCCGATTCTTGGCCCAACAGGGCCGGGTTGATGGCGAGCGATTGCTCATTCGCGGCGGCAGCGCCGGCGGCTACACCACGCTGGCGGCTTTGACCTTTCACACCGTCTTCAAGGCCGGTGCCAGCTACTACGGGGTGAGCGACCTGGAGGCCCTGGCACAGGACACCCACAAGTTCGAGTCCCGCTACTTGGACAGCTTAATTGGCCCCTACCCGCAACGACGAGATCTCTACCGGGAGCGCTCTCCCATCCACCACCTGGATGGCTTCAATTGTCCGGTTATTTTCTTTCAGGGCTTGGAAGACGCCATCGTGCCCCCCAATCAGGCAGAGAGGATGGTAGCCGCCCTGCGGGCCAAAGGGATCCCGGTGGCCTATGTGCCCTTCGAGGGAGAACAACACGGCTTTCGCCAGGCGGCCAACATCAAACGGGCCTTAGAGGCGGAGCTTTATTTTTATGCTCAGGTGCTGGGGTTTCCGCCGGCAGAAGCTCTTGAGCCCGTTCGGATCGAGAACTTAGACACCTGAGGATGACTGCTCAGCTAGACCCAGGCTAATGGCTGTGGGCCAACAGGTTGGGCTCGAAGACAGCCATCTCCAACTGAAACGGGATCCCCAGGTGGGCCAGCCAGTCCTGCAACGGCTCATCGGCCAGCGCCCGGATCTGCCCTTGGGGGGAAATGTGGGCCGGGCGGTGCCAATTGCCCAGTTGATGCATCACTTGGCCCATCTGGATCGGGTTTTCCGGTTGAATCAAGAGTACCGGTTCGGCTTGGGCTTTGACCCGGATGTGTCGCTGCGCATCCGCGTAGAGTAGATCCCCATCCTGAAGATGAGTGCCGCGAGGCAGCATCAACTGGATTACCGTGCCCTGATCGCTCACCAGCCGCTGCCGGGATCGCTGGCGGTCATGCCAAGTGAGGCAAACCACTTCCAAGTGGCCGGGGATCCCCTCTGGCGGCTCTTCCAGCAGTTGCATCACCGTAATAGCCACGGGATCCTCTGACGCAGTGTGCCGCCCTTCGCTCATGGCAGGGACTCCAGATACTGGCTGAGGTCTTCTCGCAGGCGAGAGAACTCCACTTCAGTGGAAAGGCGCAGCACCTTGGTTTTCAAAGTTACCAGCACCTTGGCTGCATGGGGGCCAGTCCAGATATTGGGGTTGCAGAACATCTCCAAGCTGAAATCCTCAGCAGGGTAACGAAATTCAACGGGATCCTGAGGCTGCTGGCGGGAGCTGCGCTTGAGTCGCTCCCAAAGAATCTGCAGAACCTCGTGCCATTGTTGTGCTGCCTCAGGGGGAAGGGAGAAGCTGGCCGAACCGGTTGCGAAGTTGAAGGCAAACTGAGGAAAATGGATGGTCATAGAAGCCCGTACCTTCGGCACGCGTTCTCTGGAGGGCAGCATTGGATAACAACAGTATCTTACGTCAGCTTTTGCTGATGGGCGTCGGCACCACCACCTTGCTGGCAGAGCAGTTGAAGAAGGCTGCCGACGATCTGGTGCAGAAGGGCCAGCTCAACCCAGAAGAGGCATCCAATCTCATCAACAACCTGCTCAACCAGGTAAAATCCGAGCAGAGCAACTTTGAATCCTACGTGCAGCGGCAGGTGCGCAACGTTCTACAGGATTTGGGCGTGCCCCGCCAATCGGAAATGGACGAGCTGCGCGGGCGGCTGGATCGGCTGGAACGGCAGGTGCGCAATCTGGAAAATCAGGTTTACCGCCGGTAGCCGAGGCCCAGTTGGCCGTCGAGCAGGGCATTGCCAAACGTCGCTACCCCGCAGCCAACCCCCAGATCCAGTCCCAAAGTTCATTCCAGTTTCCATGCCGAGCGAAGTTTTGACCGTTACAGGCCGAGGCATCCCCCTGCTGGGCAACGACATCGACACCGATCGGATCATCCCGGCCCGCTTTTTGAAGTGCGTCACCTTTGAGGGCTTGGGCCGGCACGTGTTTGCCGACGACCGCGCCCAAGCTTCCGGCCAGCATCCCTTTGACCTGCCCCAGTACCAGGGAGCCGAAATCCTCGTGGTCAACGCCAATTTTGGCTGTGGCTCCAGCCGCGAGCATGCGCCGCAAGCGCTGGCCAAGTGGGGGATCCGCGCCCTCATCGGCGAAAGCTTTGCCGAGATCTTCTTCGGCAACTGTTTGGCCCTGGGGATCCCTTGTGCGACGGCGCCGGCGAGCCTGATCCAAACCCTGCAAAAGGCGGTGGCCGAGGATCCACAGCTTCGGTTGACCCTGGATCTGCCCAACAAACAGGTGCGCTGGCAGAACCATGCCGCTGCTGTGGAGATCCCTCAGGGGGCCTGGCAAATGCTGGTGCAGGGCACCTGGGATGCCACAGGGCAATTGCTGGCGGCCACAGCCCAGATTCAACAAGTAGCCGCCTGTTTACCCTACCTGCGTTGGCAGCGAGCCCGTTGAGCAGTTCTCTTCCCCCCGATACCCATACCTGGCTGGGCAGCGCCGACCCGGATTTTTTGGATCTGGCCATCCGGGAGATAAAAGCTGCGGATCCGGAGGCCGCCGTACAGCGGCTGCGGGAGGCGCCCGGCTTGGTGTGGGTGTGCAGCCAACGCTCGTTTGTTGACCTGGTGGAGGCTTGGCAGGCTGACCCGCCCATTTTTTTGCGCCACATCTGCCCCATTCACCGAGAACAGCGGCTAGACGAGGGATCCCTGAGCAAATTGCACCTTGATGAGGAAATGTTGGCGGCCATCGACCCCATGCGCAGCTTTTCGGTGCAGACGCGCCTGTTTGGAGGGCCGAATCTCAAGCCCTTTCAGGTCAACGAAGCCCTGGCCGAACAGGTGATCGCGGCGGTGGGAGCCCCCCTGCAGGTCAAAGATCCCCAGCAGGTGATCTCGGTGGTGATCCTGGCCGAGATAGGAGGGATCCGGGCCTGGCTGGGCCTATCCCTGGCTGCACAGAACCTCTCCAACTGGGCTGGCGGGATCCACCGCTTCCGGCGGGATCCAAACCAGATCAGCCGCTCCGAGTTTAAGCTGCTGGAGGCCATCCAGGTGTTTCAGGTTCCTTGGGTAGCGGGCGGACAGGCTTTGGATCTGGGGGCAGCGCCGGGGGGATGGTCGCGCATTTTGCGCCTGTATGGCCAGCAGGTGACAGCAGTGGATCCGGCAGACTTGGACGAGCGCCTCAGCCAAGATCCGGGGATCTGCCACCATCGCCTCAGCGCCCAAGCCTACTTGGCCCGTAGCCCAGGCCGGTTTCACCTCATCCTCAACGACATGCGCATGGATGGCCCGGCCTCTGCCAACTTGATGGCGGCTTTCGCCCCCCATCTGGAGCCACAGGGAGCGGCCCTGATGACCCTGAAGTTGCCCCACCGGCAGCGCCTGCGGGTGCTGCGGCAAAGTCTGGAGATCTTGGGTCGTGCCTTCTCTGTGGTGAGGGCCCGTCACCTGTTCCACAACCGCAGCGAAGTCACCCTCTACTTGAGGGTCCCTCAATCTGCCGTTTCCACCACCTGAATTTCCCGGCGGAGCACCATCTGGCGAATGGACTCCAGCAAGTCCATCTCTTCGGGGGAGATTTTGCCGTCGGCCCGGATGGCGCCGACGATTTGGTCAACCTCGGTGCGGGTGAGCTTTTTGTCTTCTAAGGCTCGATTCACCAGCGCTTGCAATTGTGAAAACTCCATAAGGCTCCTCTTCGCTTGAACAGGTCTTGTCGCCTCATTTCCTCGTCTAGGCTATCCGCCCTCTCCAAAATCTCCTGCAAGCGCAAGATTCTCTT
The DNA here is from genome assembly GCF_047462395.1 of Synechococcus sp. H55.7. Classification (NCBI taxonomy): domain Bacteria; kingdom Bacillati; phylum Cyanobacteriota; class Cyanophyceae; order Synechococcales; family Synechococcaceae; genus Synechococcus; species Synechococcus sp. H55.7. Next base: position 35,805 of record NZ_JANSJD010000011.1, on the reverse strand, counting down.
CAGGTATCCTAAAGAAAATATGAAACCCAAGAGAGGAAGACATCATGGCTGGCCCGGATCCCAAAAGCACCGCACACGATTGCGCTACCCTCTGTCGAGATGGCTGTGTCTTGGGAGAGGCCTGCCCCCACCGAGAGGCGGCTCGTCAAGCGGTGGCCTTTGTCATGAACACCGACTGGGAGACGCTGATGCAGATTGCCGAATCCAAAAACCTGCCCAAGAACCTGCCTCAAGGCGAGTTGGATCCCCTCCAGTTTTTGGAGAATTACCGCCTGGGTGGATAAGCCCCAACCCCATCTCTCCAAAGACAAGGGATCCCCCTGAACAATCACAGGTTTTAAGCCATACTGAATTTGTGGGATCCCTGGATTCTATGGTTTGGCCTTGGATTGTCTTTGGCTTGGTTCTCATCGCCTCTGAGCTGTTTTTGCCGGAGTTGGTAGCCGGCCCGGTAGGTGTAGCGGCCCTGGGGGCCGCCCTTTTGGCCTACTGGGGTTGGCCCATTTGGGCACAATTTTCGGCTTGGATCCTGCTCTCCATTGGATTGATCGTCCTCAGCCGACGCCTAGTCCCTTCCGGTTCGACTCAACTAGAAGATCTTCTCAAAGAATCGCGAGAGGCACGGGCAGTTACAGCGATCCCGCCTGGTCAGCGCGGTCGGGTCTCTTATCTCGGTTCCACCTGGAATGCCAAGTGCAGCATCCCCAACCTCGAAATCCAAGCCGGGCAGGAGCTCTACGTGGTGGAGCGGCAGGGAAACACCCTCATTGTCATGCCGGCCAAGATGCTGAAGTCCTGATCTGAGACGGATCTCTTTTGGTCCTGAGGGGGCTGCCGCAGCCTTGTTCAAGTGTGCATTAGCGGCGGGGATCTGTCATAATCGCAAAAGTTAAGCCGGGATGTAGCGCAGCTTGGTAGCGCATCTGCTTTGGGAGCAGAGGGCCGCAGGTTCAAATCCTGTCATCCCGATCCTGCTTGTACAACGAGTTGAGCTGTTCGCCTGCTTGTCGAGGGTCGGGGGCAACCATCAGCTCTTCGATGCTGGGAAATTCGCAGCTCAGGTGTGGGCAGCCTTTGGTCATAGCCAGTCTGTTGCCAGTATGATAGTGCTCCTGCTGCAGCAGGGATCCCTGTCAACCTCGCTCTCCACTCAGCTCCCTTTAGCCATGGCAACCCAATCCCCTTCCACCTCGCTGATTCGGTTCCTCGCCGCCGCCGTATCCGAGAGCATTCAACGGGCGGCAGGCCAACTGGGATCCCTAACACCTGAGCAGGCGGCAGGGGTTACTCCCGTGATCCAGATCCCCAGCGATCCCCGCTACGGCGACTACGCCTGTCCTACCCCCTTGGGGATGGCCAAGCTCTGCCGCATGGCGCCGGCCCAAATTGCCCAAACCCTGCAAAAACACCTGGATCTGGCGGACATAGAAACCGAGGTGGCAGGCGGTGGGTACCTCAACTTCCGGCTGGGGGATCCCTTTTTGGCCGAGCGATTGCAAGAGCTGTTGCGGTTAGGGGAAGATTTCGGCAAAACCGCTGCCCCCCATCCCGAGCGCATCCTGCTGGAGTATGTTTCCGCTAACCCAACGGGGCCGCTGCACGTGGGACATGGGCGCTGGGCTGCCGTCGGCTCGACCCTGGCCAACCTGCTGCGCTGGACGGGGCACCAGGTGGAGCGGGAGTTCTACATCAACGATGCTGGCAACCAGATGCGGCTCTTGGGCCAGTCGCTAGAAGTGCGGGTGCGACAACTGCAAGGCGAAGAGGTGGCTCTGCCGGAAGATGCCTACCACGGCAGCTATTTGGTCGATATCGCCCGGCGGCTGTTGGATCAGGTCAAGGCCGGGATCCGCCCTCTGCCCACCACCCCGGAAGAGTACACCGATTTTGCTTACCAGGAAATGCTGGCCTGGCAACAGCAGACCCTGCAACAACTGCGCACCGAGTTCGATCACTGGTTTAGCGAACGCCGCCTGCACACCCCCGATCCCCAGACAGGGCTGAGCGCCATCCAACAGGCTTTGCAGGAGCTGCAGGAGCGCGGCTTCCTCTACAGGGCTAAGGCGCCGCGGGGTGAGGATCCCAAGCCGGGGGCGGAAGAGGCCGTCTATTTTAAAACCCAAGAGTTTGGCGACGACAAGGATCGGGTGGTGCAAAAGGCCGATGGCTCCTTTACCTACCTGGCCGCCGATATTGCCTACCACCGCGACAAAGTGCGGCGGGGCTATCAGCGACTCATCAACATCCTCGGCTCGGATCACCACGGCTATATCGGTCGTTTAAGGGCGGCGGTGGGCGCCTTCAGCCCAGAGGTCAAGCTGGAGATCCTGATTGGACAATTTGTCAAATTGTTCAAAACCGACCCGGAAACCGGCGAGAAGACCGAAGTGCGCATGTCGAAGCGCACCGGCAATTTTGTCTCCTTAAACGATCTTATTGAGGATCCCGAAATTGGCGTGGGGGTCGATGCAGCCCGCTGGTTTTTGCTCAGCAGCAGCATGGACAGCCCCATCAACTTTGATTTGGATTTGGCCGTCAAGCAAACTTTCGACAACCCGGTGGTCTATGTCCACTACAGCCATGCCCGCTGCTGTACCCTGCTGCGGCGGTTACAGGAAGAGGAACAGGTGCAGCTAACCGCCACAGTTGCTTTGACGGAGCAGCAAAAACTGCCCTACAAAGAACCTGAAGAGCGATCCCTGCTGCTGCGCCTCTTGGCCCTGCCCGATGAGCTGATTGCCGCTGCCGAAGAGCGCGCCCCTCACAAGATCATTCGCTATGCCGAGGCGATTGCTGCCGATTTCAACAAGTTTTACGACAACTGCCGCATTTTGCCCCTCTTAAAAGAGGATCCTCTTTTGGCCCAAGCCCGCATCCAATTGGTGCAGGCCACGCGACAGGTTTTATTTAACGTGCTCACCGGCATTCTCGGCCTGAGCGCGCCAGAGTCGATGTAGATGTTAAGTAACACCGATCCCCATCCCAAGACGAGAGGGAACTTGGGGATCAACTGCCTAAGTTTCGACTCTGTGGGCGCGCAAGAGCACGTTGGTTCCCAATCCCTCTTGGGCCATCCAAAAAGCGCAAATCCACCATGAAACCTCGTCTTGGCGATAAATGCCACGGGTGAGGGGATAGGATTGCAAAAGGTCAGCCATCTGCGATAAAGCTGGCACCTCAGCCGCATAATTGGCCCACACTTCGGGATCCAGATCCTCGTAAACGTAATCGGACGGGAAATATAGGTGGCTTGCTTCTAGGCCGGGCCGATCGGTCAGGAGTAGCTGAGCGGGGTCAGAAGACTCACATCCCAAGCGATCCCCGATTTGAAACGTGAGTTGAAACAAGCGGTTAATCAGATCGAATTGTTCGGGGTTCATAATTTCAGAATTCCCAACTTGCGGGTGTGGGGTGAGCATCAGAATTGACAGGTGCGACGGCTGCGCTCCAGCTCCGGCTCGATCCAAGAGAGGGCAAAGTGGCTCACACAAGGCAACTGCGGAAAGCGGCGGGCCAGGGATCCCATCTGGATTTCCAAGCTGGGGCGTTTTCGATGCGCTTGTCCCCATAGGCCGGCGATGGCCGGGCAGACAAAGGTTTGGGGAGAGGCCACAGCCAGGATTTGCCCCACCTGCTGCACCACACAGGAGCCATCCTCGCACTTGGCATAGGCCATCGGGTGCCACTCCATGTTTGGATCAAAACGATCCCAAGGCTGGAGACGGGCGTCGAACCCTTCTCCCACCGCCTGGTTGCCCTCGGGGAAAAAGACGGCCCCGGTCGGGATCCCAAGGCTTTGGGCCGGTTGGGCAGCTTGCCGCAGGTAATCGAGGATCCCATAGCGGGCAAACTCAACGCTGAGCTGCCAGAGCTGCTCTTGCCAGTGCTCCTGTCGGAGAGCGGCGCTAGGGGTAGGGGTGGGATCCGGCGGCGCTGCTTTTGGACGGGGAGCCGCCAAATTCTCTAAATCCCTATTCCCTGAATCACCTTCTGAATCGGCATGGGTGGAATGCCAATTCTCGCCTGCTTTGCTTTGGGCCATCCCGTCCCCTAGTTCTGGAGAAAGCGGCCGCTCCCTGCTTGCGCTGGGCTTGGGATCCCCTGGCTGGCGCCAGCGGGGCTCTTCGGCATAGGTGGCATCCAGATGGAGAACATCTGCCACAGTAATATAGCCCTGGCTGAGGTAACGCTCCAGCAAGGCTCGGCCCGCCGGGTTTTCTGCCAAATCCAGGTAGGCTTGCCGGGCTGCCTCCCCGTGGATCCACAGATCCTGGACGGTGGCTGCCAGGCTGGATCCCCCAGAGCCGCGGGGATAGCGAATGTAGTCGAAGAGGATCCCATCCGGCTGCCGCTGCAGGATGCGGCGGATCAGCTCGGCAAAATCCCGTCGCGCCACGGGATGAAAGGGATCCACAAACACCTCATCCGGGCTGCCCAAATCTTCTGCAAGGGCTGTCGCTGGATCCAAGACGGTGGTGAGGCCACGGCCGTTGCGGGCCAAGACTGCCTGGCGATCTGGGAGAAGCCCGTAGCTGTAGCCGAAATTGAGGGAAAACACCCAGGCATAGGCCGATAACCCCCGCCGTCGCGCCGCCTTGAGAGCCAGATCCAACAAATCGGCATTGGGCTGCAGGCTGGGCCAGATCCCGCCCGCCCCATCGGGCAGAATGGAGCGGCCATCGTAAAACGTCTCGATAAAAACGCGGTTATAGCCCAGGTTCACCACCTGGTCAAACACCTGATCCAGTACGCCTGGATTGGCATCACAGGGATGCAAGCGCACCCAAATGGCCTGAATCTGCGGCCAACGGCGGCTGCGGCAGGCAATCAAGGCAGCGCGATGTTCGGCTAAAACTTGGGTGTATTCGGCCCAAGCGGCCTCTGATTGGGTGGCCCGCTGGCGCAGTTGAGCCTTGCGCGCCACTTCCTCAGGGGGTTGCCGGCAGAAGGCATCGAGCTGAAGAGCAGACAGGGATCCTGTCTGTTCCCCGCTGCCCTGAAACCTGGGATCGGAGTCAGGAAAAAGGGAATGGCCAAACCTCGGGAATTGGGCCTGGGCGGCAATTCCGGATCCCAGCCACATCAGTGCGCCGAGCACACCTGCAAGCCATTTCCGCTGCTGCCTTGGCAACCTCAACACCCTTAACCCCACCGAGGATTGCTGTAGCCCTATCTCCCCCTAGAGACCGGCAGGCCCGAGGCAATTGTTCCCGCCCCCAGCCAATTGCATTCAACTGAGAGGAGAGCTAGAGCTTGGGATCCCTTGCCCTATCCGCCTCAATCTGGGCCAACTGCTGCCGGGCCGCCTGCCGCATCACCTCCACCGGCACAGGCTTGCCCCCCAGCCAGAGGGAGAGGGCCTTGGCCCCCTGGTGGATCAGCATCTCCAGGCCACTGATGGGGGTGTGGCCTAACGCTGCGGCCATACGCAGCAGGGGAGTGGGATCCGGTACATAGATGAGATCGTAGACAACGGCGCCGGCGGGCAGAAGGCGCAGTTGCTCCCGGCTGAGGGGAGACAGCTCAGCAGGGGATCCCGGCTTGTACATGCCCACGGGGGTGGTGTTGACCACAAGGGAAGTCTTGGGCAAGTGGCGCTCCAGCTCGGCCCAGCTCAGCGTTTCCACCTGCGGCCAGGTCTGTTGCAAAGCCTGTAACTTCTCAGGGGATCGCCCGGCCACCCGTACTGGCCCCAACTCCAACTCCAAACAGCCCTGGATGGCCGCCCGCGCCGCCCCGCCACAGCCCAGGATTAGGGTGGGGATCCCTTTTTCCAAGCCCAGCAAAGGCTGAACAAAGCCGTCGATATCGGTGTTGGTGCCGCCCCAGCCTCCCTCCGGCAAGGCGTAGACCGTGTTTACTGCTCCCACCTTTGCCGCCCGCGCTTCCACCTGGCTGAGCAAAGGCAGAATCGCCTGCTTGTGGGGAATGGTGACGTTAAACCCCCGCACCCCGATGGCCGCCAGCCCGGCCACCGCCACTGCCAGGCGCTCTGCGGCCACCGGAAAGGGCACGTAGCAGTAGTCTTCTCCCATGGCCGCCAAGGCAGCGTTGTGCATCGCCGGGGATAGGCTGTGGGCCACCGGATCCCCGATCAGGCCCAGCAATTGCGTACTTCCCGAAATCCGCCTGTCCACCCCAGCTCCTAAGGGATCCCTGCCCTGTAGCTCCGACTAGTTAGACTCCGACTCCACCCGATCTAAAGTTTGCCGGTAGCGCTGCCGCCAACTGGCCAGGGATTCTTCCGAAATGTGGTCGATTAAATTGCTCATCTCGCCCAGGATCTGGTAGACGCGGTCAAAGCTTTGGCGGGTGCGCTCTTCTTGATCTGGCTGGCGCACCTGCACCAGGTACAGGCTCATCTTGATGGTTTGCAACCGGTTTTTGCCCAGATCCTCCAGCATTTCCCGAATTTGCCCGATCGCCTCCTGCCGCACCCGGCGTTGCCGCCGCCGCAACAGCCAGAACAGGATGCCGTGGATAACTCCCACCACGGTGGCGCTGATCGCCGTTGCCGTCGCCACGGAAAGAGCGCTGCGGCTGGCCACCCAGCCGCTGAGTAGGATTACGCCTATCCCCACCGCCGTCAGGATCAGCTCGATGTTGTTGAGAAACCACCTTCTTGCTGGCTTCCAGATGGCGGATTGGCTCCGACTAGAATTGAACATGGCTGTTCTTCCCACCTCCCACCTGCCTATTCTGCTGCGGCCAACCCACCGCCGGATTCTGGGGATCGGACTTACCGGCGCAGTCGCCATCCTCCGCAGCCCAGTTGACGCTTCAGACGCCGCCGCGGTTTCCGCCGGCGGATCCCCAAGGGCTGCTGAGAGCGGGATCCAGCTTCAAACCGCTCAGCCCTAGGCTCCCGCACCCCTTGGCTGAGATCCTGGTTGTGTTGCCGCAACTCCTCGAGCTGCCTGAGGCGAGTTTCCAGCTCTTGGCGTAGCTCGGCATTCTCTTTTTCTAGATGTTGCAAACGCTTCAGCAGCTCTGAGGACGCCGTCCCGCTACTGCAATCGGAAACCGGGATGGGATGGGGTGCAGTCACCACCGAAGTGTGGACATTTTTGCTGTCTCGCAGGGCTTGGGCAGCCCGTCGCACCAGGGCCACCCCCTTGGGATCGTCCTTATCTGTGAGGGTGGCCGCCCCAAATTGAAGCTGCACCGGCAGCGCTCGCCCATTCACCACAAAGGGATCCTGGATCAACCGCTGGCAGCAGCGCTCGGCGGCAATCTGGGCAGCAGCCAGAGTGCTCCCCGGCAGCACCACAATAAACTGCCCCTCGTCGTAGCAAAAGAGGTCATCCCCCTCTCGCAAGTTGTGGGCCAAGCGATCCGTAAACAGCTTGAGAAGAGCAGCCCGACCGCCGGCCTCTAGGCCTTGCCCCAGAGCACTGAGGTTGGCCAAGCGCAGCACAAACAAACTGAGGGGATCTGATTGGGCACGGGCTTGGGCCACCCGCAACGGCAAGCGAGTAACCAAATCCTGCCGATTGCCCAAAGCAACCGAGCCAGAAGGAGATGAGACTTGTTTTTGTCCAGTCTGGAGCAGATATTGCTGGCGGCGGCTCTCCACAATGCGCAGCCCTGCCCGCACCCGCGTCAGCAGCTCTGCCGCCTGAAAGGGCTTGGAGAGGAACTCATCGGCTCCGGCTTCTAACGCCCGCTCCATGCTGTCGTTGCCCTCGCGGGCGGTCATGAGGATGTAGTACACCCAAGCATATTCGGGCGATTGCCGTAGCTGCCGGCATAGATCCAGGCCATTTAGATTGGGCATGACCCAGTCGGCGATGATGAGATCTGGGATCCGGCGGCGGATTTGCTCCAGGGCAGACAAGCCATCCAAAGCATAAGAAATACTACAGCCCTGCTTACCCAAAAAGTTGGACAACATCTCTGCCACCATGTAACTGTCATCCACGATCAGCACATGGGCCCGCAAGCTGCTGGCTCCGCCTTTGCTAGCGCCCAAGCCCGCCTGAGGGCCTTCAGACGTACCAGTGGCAGCAGCGTTCTCCAAATTGGGATCCACGGGTAAGCCAAAGCCAGATGACAAGGAAATCCGGGAAAGCAAACTTTCCCGTGTTTTCCATCGTTATTCTAGACGTAGGGATTGGCAGCCACTACCTAACTTTGCCGGGTTATTTTTTTGAGATTTTTGAAGTTTCGCAGTCATTCTAAACGCGAGGAAGATGCTTCTGGGCGTTCCCCGCTACTGCTCCTCACGCCCCCAGGGGGAATCCTCCTCTGCCCCAGGGAGAGGGAAGGCAGGGTTCGCCGTGACTTCATGGCCACCCCAGGAACCTAGAAACGAATCTCGAGCGTGACTTGGGCGCGCACGGCTTGTTGTCCTCCTTCCACCGGTGTGGAAGCTGCTTCTAGGCGGGCATAGTCTGCTTGAGCAGCCAAAGGAACTGGCGGCGCTATGGAGCCCTCGCTGTGAATTTGGATGCCCTCCACAGAATGAATGCTCAGGTTCAAGGCCCTCAACACATCGCTGGCTTGACGTTGGGCATCTTCCACGGCCTGGGTCAGGGCACGGCTGCGCGCCTGCAGCAAGGTGGCCTCATCCGCTCGGAAGCTGACCGATTCCACCTGGGTAGCTCCGGCGGCCACGGCTTCATCCAGCACCTGTCCGGCTCGGGCTATGGGTACTTCAAATTGCAGGCTGTTTTGCCCCTGTACCCCGGTCAGGCGGGGTGGGCTCTGCTGGTAGTCGTATTGCGGATAGAGAGAAATGCCGGTGGTCTGCAGGGCGCTCACCTGCAGCTCTTTGAGGCGGTTCACCAGCCGCTCCGAGCGCTCGGCCACCTGCTGCTGGACCGCTTGGGCCGTCTCCCCTTGGAGCACCACCCCCAGCCGGATTACGGCAATGGAGGTTTCCACCGCAACAGACCCCTGGCCGGTTACCGTCAAAGTTCGGGATCCCTCACCGGGACTGGCCATTGCCCCGCCTCCAGCGATTGCGTTCCAACCCAACAGTGCCAGCGCCAGTACCACGCCCAGCCAGGCCACCCCCTTCAGCCTTTTCCACCCCTTGAGCCTGTCCATTGCTTCCCCCTTTCAGTCGTTAACCCCAGCCTACTCCCACCGTTCCTCTAGTTGATCTGACAAAAGCCCCAGCCACCAGTTCCCTAACCTCACCCAGCCGCTGCGTTCTTGCCCCCCCGGATTGCGTATCCGCACATAAAACACGCGTTGATACTTGGAAGTGCTGCCGGAAAAAGGCCCCAGCCGCCAATACCGCGCCTCCTGGCTCAGAATGGAGTAGCCATGCTTTGCCGCCCACCGCTGCAGCAGCTCCTGGCTGCGTCTTTGTTCCCAGACAAAAATTCCCAGGAACAGGGCAACGGCAACCACTGCCCCCAGCAGGGCCAATGCCAGCTCAGACATAGGGATAGACAGCAAGGCTATTGCCCATCGTATGGGAGTTGCTCCAAGGCTGGGATCCCCGGCTGCAAAAGTTAACCTTTGCCGCCTCAGCCGCTTCCAAAAGAGCGATCTCCGCTCCTGTATGATCGAGTCAGCGTGGTCAAAACTCGATTTGTTGATTGAGTAAATTGATAAGGTCTTTTTGAGAATGGCTGCATCGAAACTGCGACAACTGCTGCACGACCTGGATGTTGAGCTGCAAAAAACCCCTGGCTTGGATGAAAAGCAGCGACAGCACATCGCCACCATTCGCCAAGAGGTGGAAGCGGTGCTGGCCGAGCTGGGATCCCCGAGTGAGAGCAAGCAAAATCAAGGGCGTAGAGATCGCATTGGGGAGGCGCTGGGCCTGTTCGAGACCTCGCATCCCAACCTCACCCTGATCCTGGAGCAAGTGATCGACACGCTGGCAGGGATGGGTTTGTAGTTTATGAGGAGGGCTCACCAGCAAGCTCCTCTGCCTGCTAGCCTTGGTAATGCGTTGAATAGCTCCTGTTTATGACCGGCACTCTCCATCCCACCTCGTTTAACATCACCCGCTCCCAACAGATTTTTGCCCGAGCAAAAGGGCTCATGCCCGGCGGGGTCAGTTCCCCGGTGCGCGCCTTCAAGTCAGTGGGCGGGGATCCCGTCGTGTTTGACCGCGTCTCAGGAGCCTACGCCTGGGATGTGGACGGCAACCAGTACATCGACTACATCGGCAGTTGGGGGCCGGCGATTGTCGGCCACGCCCATCCCGAGGTGATCGAGGCTCTGCACCGAGCTTTGGAGAAAGGCACCAGCTTTGGCGCCCCTTGCGTTTTGGAAAACGAGCTGGCCGAGCGGGTGATCGAGGCGGTGCCCAGCGTGGAGATGGTGCGCTTTGTTAACTCCGGCACCGAAGCTTGCATGGCGGCGCTGCGCCTGATGCGGGCCTACACGGGGCGGGAAAAGGTGATCAAGTTCGAGGGCTGCTACCACGGCCATGCGGACATGTTTTTGGTCAAGGCCGGCTCAGGGGTGGCCACGCTGGGCCTGCCGGATTCGCCAGGGGTACCTAAGGCCGCTACCAGTGCCACGCTGACCGCCCCCTACAACGATCTAGAGGCAGTCAAGGCTCTGTTTGAGCAGCATCCCGACTCCATTGCGGGCGTGATCCTAGAGCCGGTGGTGGGCAATGCCGGCTTCATTCCGCCGCAGCCGGGCTTTTTGGAGGGTTTGCGGGAGCTGACGCAGAAGTATGGCGCCCTGCTGGTGTTTGACGAGGTGATGACCGGCTTTCGCATCAGCTACGGCGGTGTGCAGGCCAAGTTTGGTGTCATCCCCGATTTAACCACCCTGGGCAAGGTAATCGGCGGCGGCCTGCCGGTGGGGGCCTACGGCGGTCGGCGGGAGATTATGGAAATGGTGGCGCCGGCGGGGCCGATGTACCAGGCGGGCACCCTCTCCGGCAACCCGCTGGCCATGACGGCCGGGATCCACACCCTCGATATTTTGCGTCGCCCCGGTACCTATGAGTATCTGGAGCGGATTACCGAGAAGCTGGCGACGGGGCTGCTGCAGATTGCGCAAGAGACCGGGCACGAGATGTGTGGGGGCCATTTGCCCGGCATGTTCGGCTTCTTCTTCACGGCTGGCCCAGTGCGCAACTACGAGGAGGCCAAGCGCTCGGACTTGCAAAAGTTTGCCCGCTTCCACCGCGGCATGCTGGAGCGGGGGGTGTATCTGGCGCCCTCGCAATTCGAGGCCGGCTTCACTTCCTTGGCCCACACCGAAGCCGATGTGGAGAGAACCCTCGAGGCGGCGCGAGAGGTGCTGCGCACGCTCTAGGGTTTCTTCTCCCCTCTCCCCTTGGGAGAGGGGTTGGGGGTGAGGGTGATCTGCACTGGGATCATGGCCGAGCACATCCACCGCAACTGGCGCATCACCACCCAAACCACCGACAAGGGGTTCATTTTTTGCTGTCAGCGGCTACGTCAGGATGGCTCGGTGGAGTTTGCCGCCCCAGCCTACGGCTACTTCCACAATGAGGCCGAGGCAATTTTGGCCGGCATGGTCTGGATCGACCGGCAGCAACTGCCGGATCACCTGGATGGCCTGCTCTTCGACAACGAGGAGCCAGAAAGTTAGCTCAGGGCTTTTTCCCCCACCAACTGTTCCCAGCCCAAGCCTTTGAGGGCGGCGTTGCGCCGCAGTGGGCGGGTGACCAGCTCCAGCAGCGCCTGGGTGTTGCCGAAGCCGTGGATCTGGGCAAAGGTAAACTCCACCGACCACTTGGTGGTGACGCCGCGGGCTTCGAGGGGGTTGGCGTGGGCCATGCCCGTGATTACCAGATCCGGCTGCAGGGCTTTGATGCGCTGCAGTTGGTTGTAGTTATCCGGCTTCTCGACAATGGTGGGCTTGGGCACCCCCATCTCCTCGCAGGTGCGCTCCAGGAGGGCCAGCTCGGCGGCCTGGTAGCGCTTGTCGAGGTAAGGGATCCCGATTTCCTGCACCGTCATACCGCAGCGCACCAGGAAGCGGGCCAGGGAGATCTCCAGCAGGTTATCCCCCATGAAGAAGACGCTCTTGCCCCGCAGCAGGCCCAGGTACTCCTGAACCTGGGGGTGACGCCACACTTCCCCTTCCCGCTCTGCCAGGCCTTGAGTCGGGATCCCCAGCTCGCCGGCGATGGCCTCGATCCAGGCGCGGGTGCCATCCGGCCCGATGGGAAAAGGAGCGGTGATGAGCTTGGCCTTTTTGCGGCGCACCAGCGTGGTGGCGGTGCGGCTGAGGAAAGGATTTACCCCCACCACATAGGTGCCCGGCTCGATGGCCGGCAGCTCCTCGTAGCGCTTGGCCGGCAGCCAGCCGGAGACGCGGATCCCGTACTTTTTCAGCTCCAGGGTGAGTTGGGTTACCACCGGATCCGGCACGGAGCCGAAGATCACCAAGGGGGGATGTTTGGGGAAGCCTTCTTCCTCTTTCTTTTTGCCGGGGCGCAGCCCGTAGAAAAGAGCCTGCAGGCCACCCCGCGTCTCCCGCTCTTCTTCCTGCACCTGCTCCGGGCAGCGCTGGGCCATAGAGGCCAAAACCGTGTCTTCCCCCTGGGTAAAGGCGTAGTCGAGGCCATTGGCCCGCGCCACCACAATCGGGATCCCGATCTCCCCTTCCAGCTTCTGGGCTAGGCCCTCCAGATCCATCTTGATGATCTCGGTGGTGCAGGTGCCGATCCAGACGATGACGCTGGGATTGCGATCCCGCTGGATTTGCAGGCACAGCCGCTTCAGCTCCTCGTAGTCGTTGAGCTTGGCGCTGATGTCCCCCTCTTCCAGCTCGGCCATGGCATAGCGCGGCTCGGCAAAGATCATCACCCCCATGGCATTTTGCAAAAAGTAGCCACAGGTTTTGGTGCCGATCACCAAAAAGAAGCTGTCTTCAATTTTGGGGTAGAGCCAAGCCACGCAACTAATCGGGCAGAAGGTGTGGTAGTTGCCGGTCTCGCATTGAAAGTGGAGGGTATTGGAAGCATCCACAGCAGCAGTCATCGTCGGCTCCTAGAAAAGGGTTTGTCAAGCTAGGGGGCGACCAATTGGGGCACGCCCACCAATTTCTCGCTCAGATCCCAGAGCAGCTTGGCCTTGGCCGCATCCCCCGCCTCGTCCGAGACTTCTTGGTTAAAGGGCTTGGCATTTTTCCGTTGCCGGTTGCCCCAGCTCCAGTAGAATCCCGACTGGCGAAACTCCGGATCCGCCACCACCTGGGCCACCCGCTCGCCGGCCAGCTCTTGGGAGACGTAGCCGCCGGTGATGTTTTTCTGAAACCAGGGGAACAGCTTTTGGAAGAGGGGATAGTGATGGCGGAAGAGGGCCGTTTCCGCCACACAGCCCGGGTAGAGGGAGAGAAACGTGATGCCGGTGCTCTCGTGGAAGCGGCGGTGCAGCTCCCGCATGGTGAGGATGTTGCAAACTTTGCTGTCTTTGTAGGCTTTGACGGGATCGAACTTGCCGCCATCGGCCATGCTGATCGGTTCCTTAAAGCCCTGGGCAAAGCCCCGCAGATCCCCCAGGTGAGGTTGGGGTGGGATCTTGCCCCCCAGCTCCTTGGGGTTGTGGGTAACCGTGCCCAGGATCACCAGCCGCCGATCCGGATAGGTGGAGCGCTTCAGATCCTCCAGCATCAGGTGGCAGAGCAGGAAGTGCCCCAGATGGTTGGTGGCCATGGTCAGCTCATAGCCCTCCGGGCTGCGCAAGGGCTGCTTAAGCAAGGGCATGTAGATGGCGGCATTGCACACCAGGGCATCCAGAGAGCGGCCCGACTGGCGAAATTGTTCGACAAATTGCCGCACACTGGCCAAGCTGGCCAGATCGATCGGCATCAGGGTGTAGCTGGGGATCCCCACCTGCTGAGCCATCCGCTGGCCTTTGTCCAGATCCCGACAGGCCATCACCACGTGCCAGCCCCGCTTGGCCAAAGCCAAAGCTGCGTACAGGCCAACGCCCGAAGAGGCTCCAGTAATCACCACGGTGGGTTGCACTTGTGCTTGCATATCCAACTCCTCTGCCATGTCCTCAAGATGGATCTCCTGCACAATCCATCTTGGGGCGGAAAGCGGGCCAGACAACGAATTGATAAGGTTTGCGACGGTTTTCCGAAACAATTGCTTCACTTTTAGACACACCGGCAAGCTGGCAGGTTTGGGATCCCTTACACCAGCGCCGGCTCCCGTGCCGGGGCGTTGTAAAAGTCCGACAGCAGGGCAAACAGCTCCCGATCCTCAGCAGGCCGGGGCACGATCCCTTCCGGGCGGGCCAGCAGCTCGTCGGCGATGTTCAGGTAGTACTGGCAGACGGGCTCCAGGCTGGGATCCGTCTCTGCCATCTCGAAGAGGGTTTTGCCCTTGACCCGCGAAATGCGAATGTCCTCGACCAGTGGCAGCACCTCGAGCACAGGCATGGGCACTGCCGAGACGTATTGGTCGATGAGATCCCGCTTGCTGGTGCGGTTGCCGATTAGGCCGGCCAGGCGCAGCTTGCGGGTTTTGGCTTTTTCTCGCACCGAGGCGGCGATGCGATTGGCGGCAAACAGGGCGTCAAAGCCGTTGTCAGTAACGATCACACAGTAGTCGGCGTAGTTGAGGGGGGCAGCAAAGCCGCCGCACACCACGTCCCCCAGCACGTCGAAGAGGATGACGTCGTACTCGTCAAAGGCGTTCAGCTCCTTCAGGAGTTTGACGGTTTCTCCCACCACATAGCCGCCACAGCCGGCCCCTGCCGGCGGCCCTCCCGCCTCGACGCAATCTACGCCGCCGTAGCCGCGGTAGATCACATCCTCGGGGTAGATGTCTTCGTAGTGGTAGCCCTTGGCTTCCAGGGTATCGATGATCGTGGGGATGAGAAAACCAGTCAGGGTGAAGGTGCTGTCGTGCTTGGGGTCACAGCCAATTTGCAACACCTTCTTGCCCCGCCGGGCCAAGGCCACCGAGAGGTTGCAACTGGTGGTGGACTTGCCGATCCCACCCTTCCCGTAAACTGCCAACTTCACAGCACGTTCCTCCACAAGCCTGACAAGGGCCATTATCGGCAGCTAACCCACTCCCTGAGAAGTGTTGAGAAGAATTAAGGCAAGCCTAAAACAAGTTAAAGCAATTTCTTAAATCGCCAGACGGACAAATCCTCGCCCAAAAGATTCTTCGAGCCGATTTTTGGCTTTTTTCCAGCTTTTGTTTTTTGTTTTTTCGTAAAAGCAGATCAAAAACAAATCATTCATCTCTCCCTGGCTTTGACAAGCGCTGCTCCCATCAACTCGCTGGAGACTGCCGGCGGGATCCCTTTTCCCGCTTTGAGGGAGAGTCTCAAGAATGGTCTCAATGGCCAGAGGAGACGCGGAATCCCCAACTTCAAAAGGGATCTCAGGGATCGAAGGCAAAGGCAATCTGCACGGCCCCTGTAGAATCCACCTCAACCCTGCGCAGGAATTCCCGCAGGTAGGCGCGGCGCTCGCTCTCGCTGAGGTCTTGCCAGAAGGGCAGGATGGAGAGAGTTTGGGCGATCTGGAGGAAGTTGGCAGGAGGGAGCTGTTCCAGCTTTTGGGCCAAACGGGCCGTTTCCGCCCGCAGTTGGTAGCAGCGCTGGGCCAGGGAGGGCTCATCCATCAGTCCAGATTGCTGCAGCTCCTCCAGTTGCCGCAGCCGCTCGCTGTTGGCCTGGATCTGGGCTTGGAGCTGTTGGCGGGTTTGGTCCAGGGCCTGCCGATCCAGGTTTTGGGCACGGTGGGGGAGCTGCTCGCAGACCTGGCGGATCACCTCCTGCAGGACTTGGGCGTAGTGGAGGCTGTAGCGACAGGTTTGGCAACGCAGGTAGAGGTAGGAGGAGCCGTTCCTCTTGGCCTTGCCGGGGGTGGTTTGCACGATGCGCAGAAGGCTGCCACAGGTACGGCAATGTACTAGGCCGGCCAGGGCGCGGGGGGCGCTGGCGCTGCGGCGTGGGATCCTTTGGTTGCGTTTGAGCCAGCGATCGATCTGGGCCGCTTCCGTGCGGCTGAGGAGGGCGGGGTGGGTATCGCGCAGAACGGTGCCGTCGGCATAGGCCAGATCCCCGCGATAGACCGGGTTGAGCAGCCAGTTGCGCCCCGTGGCCACCGAAATGCGCTTGTGGTGTTTTTCTTCCAAAAAGCGCACCGCTTGGCGCAGGGATCCGTAGAGAAGAAAGTGCTGGAAAAAATCCTGAACAACAGGGGCCTGGCGGCGCTCCAGCACATAGCGCTCCCCCTCGCGGCGATAGCCAAAGGGAGCCGGGCCGGGGGGAGGTTTGCCCGCCAGACGGTTGCGGGCTTGGCTGTGGCAGAGGCGGCGGCTTTGCAATTGATGGGGGATCTCGGCCAGCAGCGGGATCCAGTCGGCAGCCTCGCTGGGGGTGTGCAAGCCGGATTGGGTCGCCAGGCTCAGTTGGATCCCCGCCTGTTGGATCTGCAACAGCCGTTGGTGGACTTCCTCCGCCCGCTCCCCCAGATCCGCCAGGCGCAGCAGCAGCACCTGCTGCACCGATCCGGCGGCGATGTCCTGCAACAGCTCCTCCAGATAAGTTCGGGATCCCCAATCGTGCAGGATGGGATCGGCTCCTTGTGCCTTCAGCCAGGCCAACTCCTGCTCCGGCAAGGGGGCGTGGGCAGGTGTGTAGAGGTAGCCGTAAACGCTCATGGACAAGCAACCAAGCTGTGGTCACCGCTGCCGCGCCCGAGCGGAATCGAGCACCTGGCGAATGCTGCCCTGGGCCTGCTGCAATTGCCGACGGGCCTCCTGAACAGAGCACCCCATCAAGGTCACAAGGATCGCCGTTTTGACTTCTCCATCACAAGTCTGCAGCACTTGGGCAGCCGTGGTGGGATCCAGATCGCAAGCCAGGGCTACAATTCGCTCCGCCCGCTGTTTGAGCTTGGCGTTGCCGGCCTGCAGATCTACCATTAGGTTGCCATAGGTCTTGCCCAGGCGGATCATCACTCCGGTGGAGAGGGTGTTCAACACCAGCTTTTGGGCTGTGCCGGCTTTCATGCGGGTGGATCCGAGGATCACCTCCGGCCCCACCAAAGGGGCGATGGCAATCTCCACCTGCTCGGTCAGGGGGGAAGGACGGTTGCAGGCCAGGCCAATCGTGAGCGCCCCAATGCTTCTGGCGGCTTGGATCCCACCCAGCACATAGGGGGTACGACCGCTGGCGGCAATTCCCACAACACTATCTTGAGCTTGGAGATGGAGACTCTCCAGAGCGCGGGCAGCGGCTTCGGCGTCGTCCTCTGCGCCCTCTACCGCCTGGGTCAGAGCCCTTTCCCCCCCGGCGATCAAAGCCACCACCTGTGTGGGGGCAGTGCCGAAGGTGGGCGGGCATTCAGCCGCATCCAATACTCCCAGGCGCCCCGAAGTTCCCGCCCCAATATAGATCAGCCGCCCGCCACGCCCCATCCGCTCGGCAATGGCATCGATGGCTTGGGCGATCGGCTCTGCTTGGTCAGCCACCGCTGCCGGCACCCGCCGATCTTCGGCGTTGATCCGTCTCACCAGTTCCAAGGTGCTGAGGCGGTCAATCTCGGCTGTGGCCAGGTTGGGGCTTTCGGTCAGGGATCCCGGATCCCAGGAGAAATAGGAGGAGGGCATAGCAGCGGCTGTTCAGGTGAGAGGGATCTGTCTTCGCCGGTTCTGGGTTTTGTCCTCTTGGATTCTATCGGTGGCGAGGCGCGGGGTTGAGCCTCTTTCCCTCAGCTCAATGCTAGAGTGAACCCAGCCGAGAAACTGCACGTTCCCGGATCCCTATGCCAAAAGTGCCTGTGCTGAAGCCGGATCAGGCTTACACCTTCAGCAGCTATTTTGATCTTCCCTTTGAACCGGAAGATGTGTTGGCCGAGTTTGGCTATACCTTTACACGACGAAAGATTACCTGGCCAACTCTGGAACGACTGCCCAATGGCGCAGACTTGAGACTCAGCCTAGAGCAGCTTTTACCCTACATTAGCTTAAAAAGTGAAGCAGCTCGTCGAGAAATCCTGATTGCCCCACTTTTACTGAAGGTAGTACAGTATACCCAAGCGCAAATGCGGATCGAATATGCAATTCAAGTCAGCGAGAAGCTTAAAGGTACCCTGGACTACTATCTCTATACAGACCGCTCTTTGCTGGTTGTCGAGGCCAAAAAAGCCGACCTTACTCAAGGCTTAACCCAATTATCTGTAGAGATGATTGCCCTGGATCAGTGGCTCGGCGACGGCCAAGCTGTCCTTACGGGAGCCATCACCTCTGGGGAGCTGTGGCAATTCGCCCTGCTGGATAGACCAAACAAAGGTATCTACCTGGATCCCTATACTTACCCCTATCCCGACGAAGTAGACCGGATCTTATCGATCTGTATAGCTGCGCTGAAATCTGCGGATTTGGAGCGCAGTATTCCCTAGATTTAGATTCGACTTGGAACTTTCGGCTCAGGATCATCAGAAAATTAAACTTATGTCAGCGTTTCAACTGGTTTCTCCTTATCAACCCATGGGGGATCAACCCAAGGCGATTGCCGGCTTGGTGAAGTCAATTTCAGAGGGCCATCGCTTTCAAACCCTGCTGGGGGCCACCGGAACCGGTAAAACGTTTACCGTTGCCCACACCATCCAGCAGGTCGGCAGGCCCACCTTGGTGATGGCCCATAACAAAACGCTGGCGGCGCAACTGTGCAACGAGCTCAGGGAGCTTTTTCCTTACAACGCCGTCGAATATTTTATTAGCTATTATGACTATTATCAACCGGAAGCCTATGTGCCCAGCACCGATACTTACATCGCCAAATCTTCTTCCATCAACGATGAGATCGACATGTTGCGGCACTCCGCCACCCGCTCTTTATTTGAACGGCGAGATGTTATTGTCGTCGCTTCTGTAAGCTGCATCTACGGCTTGGGCATGCCGGAGGAATACCTGAAGGCCTCCATCCCTCTCAAAGTCGGCCAGGAGATCAACCAACGGGAGATCTTGCGGGAGCTGGCCGGCATCCAGTACGAGCGCAACGATTTGGAGCTGGCACGGGGACGATTTCGCGTCAAAGGCGATGTGCTGGAAATTGTGCCGGCGTATGAAGATCGGGTGATCCGCATTGAATTTTTTGGCGATGAGATCGAGGCCATTCGCCTGATTGATCCGGTTACAGGTGAGATTTTGACCAGCCTCAGCGCCCTCAGAGTTTACCCGGCTCGCCACTTTGTGACACCAGAAGAACAATTGGAGCGGGCAATCCTCGACATTGAGCAGGAGCTGGAGAAGCAACTGGCCCTTTTCCGCAAAGAGGGCAAGCTATTGGAAGCCCAACGGCTAGAACAGCGCACCCGCTACGACCTGGAGATGCTGCGGGAGGTGGGCTATTGCAACGGCATCGAAAACTACTCCCGGCACTTGACGGGGCGCAAAGAAGGGGAGCCGCCTGCCTGTTTGGTGGATTATTTCAAGGCCAACGATTGGCTCTTGGTGGTGGACGAATCCCACGTCACGGTGCCGCAGATCCGTGGCATGTACAACGGCGACCGTGCCCGCAAACAGGTGCTGGTGGATCACGGCTTTCGCCTGCCCAGTGCCCTCGACAATCGCCCCCTCAAAGCCGAGGAGTTTTGGGCCAAAGTCCACCAGTGCATCTTCGTTTCCGCCACGCCCGGCAACTGGGAACTGGAGCAGAGCGGAGCCCAATTTCAAACCCTGGTGGAAGATGGCAAGGCCATAAAGTTTTATCTGCCGGGCAGCGGTCGGGTTGTGGAGCAAGTCATCCGGCCCACGGGGGTGGTGGATCCTGAAGTGCATGTGCGCCCCACGGCTGGGCAAGTGGACGATTTGCTGGCAGAAATTTATCTGCGATTGGAGCGCTCCCAGCGGGGGCCTGCCGAACGGGTGATCGTGACCACTCTCACCAAACGCATGGCCGAAGATCTCACCGAATACCTTCAGGAACGCGGGATCCGGGTTCGCTATTTGCATTCCGAGATTAGCTCAATTGAGCGAATTGAAATTTTGCAAGATTTTCGCGAAGGAGCCTTTGACGTACTGGTGGGGGTTAATCTGTTGCGGGAAGGGTTAGACTTGCCGGAAGTCTCCCTGGTGGCCATTTTGGATGCGGATAAAGAGGGATTTTTGCGGGCGGAGCGATCCCTGATTCAGATGATCGGGCGAGCAGCGCGCAATGTCCGTGGCACGGTGGTGATGTACGCCGATACCCTGACCGGCAGCATGGCCCGGGCCATCGCCGAAACCCAGCGCCGCCGCGAAATTCAACTGCAATACAACCGCCAACACAACATCACCCCTAAGCCCATTGTCAAGAAAAACAGCAACGCCATCTTGTCTTTTTTGGCCATCTCCCGCAAACTCAGCGACCAAGATCTGGAAAAAGCCTTTCAAGCTACAGACGAGATCCCTCTGTCGGAGATCCCGGAGCTGATCGGCCAACTGGAACTGAAGATGAAAGCAGCCGCCAAAAACCTGGAATTTGAAGAAGCTGCGCAACTGCGAGACCAAATTAAAAAGCTGCGCCAACGCCTTTTGGGCCACCATCAGAGCACTTAAAGTCCTCACTTGGGTTGGCCAAAATCGGGATTTGCTTGTGCCACCATAGGCTTACAGCAGCATCCTAGGGATCCCCGAGACAATGGGCGTTCGTGTCCAACGAGCCATTCGAGACTCTGTCCTGCTGAAGGGAGCGGCCCTGGCGATGGGGCTGATAGCTGGGATCGGCCTCTGGCTCCTGCCTGCTCCGGTCTCCAAGGCTGCTGGGATCCCGGTGGCTCAGGCCCTTGAATTTCGGGATCCCGGCTTTTTCCAGACCGGCCCCACCCCTGCCGAAGTGCCAACTCCTGAGGGATCCCCCTCCCCGACCCCTAGCCCAACTGGGATCCCCTTTACCGGCCAAGAGGGCACAGAAGTCTTGGTGGGGAACATCCCGGTGTTTCGCCTGCAGACGGCAGAGTACCCCAGCGATGTGCGGGCCGACAACGTGCGGGCGATCATTGAGCGCTTTCTGGCGGAGGGCCAGTTGCCGCAGCCGGAGGTGCGGGTGGACCAGGATGCCAACGGGCAATACATCTTACGTCTGGGAGAAAGGGGCCGCTTTGAGGCCACCCAGCGGTATCTGTTTACCGTCACCTATGCCGATGCCGCCGCCGAGCGCAGGGTGCCGCTGGGCCAGGTGGGCCTCAACGACGTGCGTCTGGTGGCCAACACTTGGGCGCGACGGCTGGAACAAGCCATTGCCGAGTACCGGCAGGATCGGCTGGATCTGCAGCGGGCGCAGGATCCGCGCGTGCTGGCTCTCACCATCCTGGCCGGTCTGGCCACATTGGCGCTGGGGTTCTTTCTCTGGCGGCTGTTCGACCGCAGCCTAGTTCGCCTGCAGAGGTGGCTGGAGCTCCAGGCCGGCCCGGCCTGGGGAACCTGGATCGACATTGGGGGAGTGCTCCTGCGAGGCGTGGGGGCAATTCTCATTGCCGGCATCTCCCTGGATCGCGGCATCAGCTTCATACCCGCCCTGCGACCGTTTCAGCGCGCTTTTTACCTGGGCTTGGGGCGGGTGGTGGCCACGGCGTTGGGCGTCCTCACCCAACCGCTGCCCAATTCCAGCGTCTCCATTGCCAGCTTACTGGTCTTCTTTGTGCTGGCCGTTTTGGTCTTCACCGTTGCCCACTACGTCAGCGTTGGCTTTAAGCAGCGGTTTCTGAGCCGGCTGGGACTGGATCTGGGCACCCAGGAGTCTACAACGGCCATCTTCAAGTACATCCTCACCCTGTTCGGGATCCTCTTGGTCTTGCCCTTCAGCGGCCTGAATCTGGGATCCCTGGCGGTGATTGCCGGGGCGGTGGGTTTGGGGATCGGCTTTGGCCTGCAAAACCTCTCCAACAACTACATCAGCTACATCGCTATTTTGCTGGAGCGCCCCATCCAAATCGGGGATCTGGTGGAAGTGGACAACCTGCTCGGCACCGTGGAGCGCATCGGCCCGCGGGCCACCGTCCTGCGCACTTTGGATCGCATCTTTGTGATTGTGCCCAACTCCCGCTTCACCGAGTCAAAGGTGGTGAACTGGAGCTACCGGGATCCCCGCTGTCGCATTCACATTCCCGTCGGTGTGGCCTATGGCTCCGATACTGCCCTGGTTACCGAAGCTCTGCTCAGCGCCGCCAAAGAAAATGCTCGGGTGTTGAGCAGCCCCGCCCCCCAAGTCTGGCTCAAGTCTTTTGGCCCCTCTTCCCTCAACTTTGAGCTGCTGGTGTGGATCAACCGTCCCCAGGATCAATTTGTCTTGATCAGCGAGCTGAACTTCGCCATCGAGGCCGAGTTTCGGCGGCGTGGGATCCGCATTCCTTTCCCGCAGCAGGATATTCACATTCGCAGCCTGGAGGGACTTGTCAGCCTCAATGGCGGCTCCCGTTCCCTGCCCGATGCCGCTTCCATCCAGTCCGCCCTCAGCGAAGCGGCAAAATCGCTGGAAGACCAAAACGGCGTTTCCTGAGCTATCCCTATCGACACCATGCTGCGACGGTTAGATGAGGCACTGGGTAGCTTTGGCAGCCATCCGTGTTGGGCTGAACTGAAGCAAATGCAGCTCCTAAGGCAGCTTTGGCCGGAAGTGGTGGGAGAGGCGGTAGCAGCGCAAACCCATCCCCTCAACGTGCGCCGCCAGGTGCTGCAGGTAGCCACCTCTACCCCGTCCTGGGCGCAAAACTTAACCTTACAACGCCAACTCATTCTCAGAAAACTCAACAGCCGCCTGCATCCCCCCCTCAGCGACATTCGCTTTAGCCCCGGCGCTTGGCACGAGGGATCCAACCCGGTCGCTCCCCACCCTGATGCGGAGTTGACCAGCAAGTTTTATGGCCCCCCCCGCCTCGCTGCCCAAGATGGACAACGCCCTCGATCTTGCCGCAACGCTCCCCCCAAACAGCCCATCTCGGATCCGAAAGTGGCTTTCGAGCGCTGGGCGAGAGTGGTCAAACAACGGCAGACCCAGCAAAACCTACTCCCTTGCCCCACCTGTGGCTGCCCTACCCCTGCCGCCGAACTGGAGCGTTGGTTTGTCTGCGGGTTTTGCCATCGTCAGTCCTTGCGCCTGCGCAGCTAACTCAGAGAACTCAAATTAGGGCTGTTTCCAACGGCAACGAAACGACTCGTTAGGCCGATCCCCAGCTCCCCTCTCCCTCTGGGAGAGGGGCTGGGGGTGAGGGCAACTCCCTCTGGGAGAGGGGCCGGGGGTGGTCGCGTGAGCGGCGCGGAGCGCTTGGGCACCTCTGGGAGAGGGGCTGGGGGTGAGGGCAGCGGCCCAGATTCTCCAATGAAGGCAACTGCGAACCCTCAATCGTTCATGGCATGGTAGGTGGCCACCGCCGACGGCGATACGCGGTTCAAGTAACGGAAGATCCAGTACTTAAAGAGCGTATCCAGAAAAACGGGAAAAGTGGCAATAAAGCCGTAGATGAAATTGCGGTTTTCGGGCAGGCCCAGGTGGGCAGCTAAGCTACCCAGAAGCACCTCCCAACCGTGGGGTGAGTGATAACCCACAAAGACATCGGTAAAAAGAATAATAATGAAAGCCTTAGCACTGTCACTGAGGCCATAGATCAGGCGATCCAAAAAAGACTTAAGAACCTCAATTTCTTCGCGCCCGATAAAGATCAGCCAACCAAATACCGCCAGCGATAGCAAGTCGGCAAAGACGTTCTTCAGGCCTTCCAAATTCTTGCGACCGTATTTTTGCAGCAACTCCTCGGCCTTCCTGGACAGTTGGTCTTCTGATTCTAGGTTGGGCTCTGAAGATTGGTGGTGTAAAGCCTGCTCAAACTCTATTTTTTCCTTGAAAAACTCAAACTCGGAGAGAGCTTTCTCTTGAAATTCGTAGCTTAGGGCTACGAGGGTGGGTTCCTGCGGCTGCAGGCGATCCACCAACGGTCCGAACAGGAATTGTTTCGAGAAAATCTGGACAAGCAGCGGCAAAATGGCCAACAACAACAAAAACCGAACTGAGACCAGCGTGCGCGTGCGAGACTCACGGTACTCCTCGATCAGCTCCTCTTCTGCTTGCGAACTCAGCTCACGGCGGATCTGGTTGGCCGTGCGCAGAATAGAGCGGGGCAAGATGGCGGCTTTAGAGGCAGCCGGAGCAGCGCTGCTGTCGGCGTTGGTCTTAACAGGACTCGGCTTGGCAGGCTCTTCAGAAGCAGGGGGACGGGTTGAGATCAGTGGTTCAGGCTGGTGGGGAAGCTTGGGTGGGGCGGCAGGGCGCTTGTATCGCGAGGTCACCTGATCGATAAACTCCAGCTTTTCCAAAATCGAGGGATCCGGACTTTGCCGGCCATTTGCAGCATCTTGGTCCTTGTTCTCGGAAGAGCCGACCTCGGCAGCGGGATCTTTTTGAGCGCTTGGATCTTTGCCGGGATCTTTATCGGCAGAGAAGCGAGGGCCACTGCCATTTTGCGCGGGATCCGGCAGGCGAGAAAAGACGCTGCTGGCCCTGAACTCCGCTAAACTAAGATCGATCTGGCGCAATTCCTGGCGCAATTGGATCTGAAAGTAGCGGCTGGTGTTTTGGCCGTGGGTTCCGTTGTTGCCGATGGGCTCTCCCTGAAAGTAGCGGTCTTCGATGGCTTTAATGCGCAGGGCAGCATCATAAGCTCGATCAAGGGAACGTAGGGGAGTATTCGAGATCCAGTGCCCAATTCTGCTCAATATGGATTCCCCCATTGCTTCTTTCCTGCGGTGCTTCTTTGTGGGGCCGATCCACCCAGTTCATTGATAGCCAACTATTGTAACAATCTCCAGGGGGGCGGGGTGACCCACCTTCTGGGAACTTGAGGGCCATTGGCGTTGCCTCAGGATCCCTTGAAGCGCTTGAGGGCAAAAGCGCAGATCTGCAGCAGCCGCAGCCCATCCCGCACGTGTTGGATGTTGGAGCGGCCATAGGTTCTGGGAAAATAGCGCACGGGGATGTCCAGGATCTTGAGGGTGCGCTTGGCCGCCCCCAGCAACAGGTCGAAATCCCCAAACGGGTCAAAATCCCCCCACTCTTGCCGCAGCTTGACAATCTGCCAATAGTCCTCTCGCCACAGGGCCTTGGTGCCGCAGAGGGAATCTTTGATGCGGATGCCGAGAATGTGGGAGAGGAGAGCGGCAAAAAAACGATTGGCCCACTGGTTAAGGCGCGGCATTGCTTCTGGTTTCAGGGGATAGACCAGGCGGCAGCCGTTGGCAAAGTCGCACCGCCCAGAGGCCACCGCCCGGAAAAACTTGGGGAGGTCTTCCGCCTGGACGGTCAAGTCGGCGTCGAGAATGATCAGTACATCGCCACTGGCTGCGGCAAACCCCTTGCGCACTGCATCTCCCTTGCCCTTGCCCTCTTGCTGGAGAGCTTGGATAGTGCGGATCCCCTGGTATTCGGCCTGAACCCGCTGGATCTCGGCCCAAGTGTCGTCGCTGGAATGCCCCTCCACAAAAATGATCTCAGTTCGGGATCCCATCTCGGGCAACTGCTCCACACAGCGGCGGATGTTGCCCGCCTCGTTGCGGGCCGGGATCACCACTGTGCAAGAAGGTTGCTCCTCAGGGGGGGGATCCCAGGCGGGATCGGGCTGGAGGCGGGCAATCGTATATTCGGTCAGGCAGAGGGCGTTGATCCCAGGCAAGGGGGCAATGAAGTGGTTGATCAACGTCGAGAGCAATGGGATCCGCCGCGGCAGCAACAGCCGCTTGCCCTGCTGAATGACCTCGTACCCCGCCAGGTGCAGCAGATTGGCCACATCACCAGCCGAGAGCCAGTTGGCTGCCGGCAGAGGCATGCGCTGCTTGAGGACAGTCGCCAGGCCCAGCAGCGGCTCCCAGAGGGGGTTGTGGTGGGAGAGGATCAGCCGGGTACGCGGCGTACAAAAACGGCGCAACTGCTGGAGAACCTGCTGAATATCGGCCAGGTAGCCCAGGGTATTGACGAGCAAAATAACATCAAAAGGCCCCGCCAAGACCGGATCCCTTTCGTCTAGCCGGTGGGCATCCTGCACCCGGAAGTGGAGATGGGGAAACTGAAACTGAGCTTGGGCAACGATCTCCGCGTCCCAGTCGATCCCCACGCCAAAACCGGGCTGCAAAGCGTTGAGCAGGGATCCGGTGCCGGAGCCGATTTCGAGAATGCGCAATCCTGGAGGAACGAAGAAGCGGTGCAGCCGCTCTAGATCCTCGTGGTAGTAGCGGTTTTTTTGCCGCCAGTAGTGCAGAGGGTGGGTCAACGCTCCCAGGATGTCGCCAGATCAGCTTTTGATCATAAGGGGTTGTGAGCGATCCGCAGACAAGCCCTGGCGAGGGGGAGACTCAGCGACGACGCACCCTATCTCTTTGGCTGACGAAGATGATGGCGCCGAAGAGAGCCCCTAACACAACTGCGCCGTACACCAAGCTCCAGAGAAAGTTAGCAAGTGAGGGAGTCATAAAAAGAGTTTCCTCCTCCTGCGACTATCGACTACCCAACTATTTCCCGATTATACCGGTCTTTGTCGCTCAACCCAGAGACAGACCCATTGCCAACTATTTGGCCTGGTACTCTAGGGGCACCTCCTCTAGGGTTTGGCTGGTGCCGGCAAAGGGGTTGTCTGGGGTTAAAAAGAGCATACAGTGGCATTCTTTTCGCTCCCGCATGGGTACACAGGGGCAATTCCAATAGCCGGCTTTTGCTTCTGCCTCTTTGTCTTCATAAAAACGACAGGGACATAGCGGGGCGCCCAATTGCTCTTTGTGTAGAGCCAAGCCCTCGATCACCGCGGTCGTAATCGAAGGATCGGAGCAGAAAAAAGTGTCAGTGCGTTTGGCGTAGGTTTCTGCGAAGTGCCGCATCACCTCAAAGCTTTTCTGCGAGGACTTGTTATAACCACGACTTTCCATGACGATTCTCGGAAGGGAACTGACCGGCTGTTGCTAACAATGAGGCTCACAGCTTCTTCCGGCGACACTTTCTGAAGTCAATACAGATGTGCGCATACCGGGATCTGATCCTGCAGACCGCCCACAAAGTCGGACAAAGCTGCATCTCGCTCTTCGTTGTACTGCAAACTCTCAGATAAGCCAAAGAATAATAGCCTTGCTGTTACACAAGGCAACATTTAGACTGGGCAAGAGCCCCCCTTGAAGTACTCTCCAGGATAACACTTGCCGGGATCCTTGCCCCTCAGGGCACCACCAGCACCGGGCAAGGGGCGAGGTCGATCACCCGGTGGCTGACGGAGTTGTTCCGCCCCTCCGCAGACAAGCTGAGGCCACGGGATCCCATCACGATCAGGCTGATCTCCAGCTCGTCTGCCACATCGCAGATCACAAAGGGCACTTTTCCCTCGCGATACTCGCTCTTGACGCTGCTGATGCCAATTTGCTGTAGGCCCAGCTCCGTCTGTTTGAGCAGGTTCTGGATGTTCTGCCGGGCTTGTTCTGCCCGCTCCGCGTCCAGCTCCGCAGCATCCAGAACCGAGAGCAGGTACACCTGACTTTTGTAGCGCTGCGCTATGTCTGCCACTAAGGGCAAGGCGTGGCTGGTCTCACGCGAGTTGTCGATGGGAAAGAGCAGTTTGTCGAACATAGTCGCGGATCCCACAGTCAAGCCCATTCCCTATCCAAGTCGGGGGGCCGGCCTCATTCTATCAATTTTACCGGCAGCTCAATGGCCTCCTTCCACCCCTGCCCGTTTTTCTGTTGTGAGGGGCTCGACCTGGGCGGCAAACGGAGCTCCTCCAGTGTTTGAATGAGCGGCCATGTCCATCATCCCGCGAAGATCCAGCCGCCTTAGGCCATGCTGGGCTGAAGTTTGCGCAGTTCCTGCCAAAAATCCATGATTTTCAGATTGACCAAACTTGGAAAAGAATAGTGAAAAAAGTGTCGCCCTCCAGGGCAAAGCCACATTTGATCCCCCGGCTTTAAGTGGTTTTTCCACTTCTCGAGCGCAGCAGGATCCACAATGGGGTCATCCTTGCTGGCGCAAACCAACATCGGCACCGAAACTTTCCGAGCTGGAATCGCTATCACCTGAAATAGGGAGTGAGGTATGGGGGAAGTATCTAAGTCTTTAGCCAGAGCATGGGAGAGTGAGCGCGCTCGCCACTGTTCTGAAGTGGGCAGAAGGCTCTGGGCTATACGCACCAGGAGCTGTTCTCGGCTACAGAAAAACATTTTTCGTTGCAGGTAGAAATGGGCGTGCCAGGTAGCGGCAGGCTGATCGGACACTGCCAGCAGGGTCAGAGACCGTACCCGTTGGGGATAGTGGCACGCGAAAAGATAGGCGACCACCCCGCTCAAGCCATGGCCGATGAGGTGCACCGGTCGATCCCAAGCCTTCAGGTATTCGTATAGTAGCGTCACGACTGTCTCTAAACTACAGGGCTCATCCTGGGTTTGGTGATACTCCCAGTAGGCCACACGGAAACATTTTCCCAGGGATCCCAGCAAAGGTCGGTCGAAAAGCTTGAGACTGGGAGAAACACCCAAATAAAGTGCCTCAAAAGAGAGCGCGGAAGCGGAACCTAAACTCATTTTGGCCGTCCCATTTCGACTGTCGAAAGATTGAAGCCGGTGGCTGACAAAAGCTTCACAAACAAGAGTTCTAGAAATCGGCAGAACTATCCAAACCGGGCAGATCGGGACAGAGAGGAGGGGATGAGGATCTCCCCTCCCCTGCTTTGAGAAGCCTCAACCCTGCTTTACAGCCCCGGCAAAATCTGGGCTACCACATCGCCGCTGCTCAAGAGCATGTAGGCAAACAGGGCACCGCCAACACCGCCCACCAGAAACCCTCCGGCCAACTGGCTCCAACCGGCGCGGGTGCGCAAGTTTTCGGGCAAGTCCTCCGAGCTTGCCGGCAGGCGCACCGGCTGAGGGGATCCCTGCGATTCCGCCATCAGTTGCACCCCTGGCGTCGGATAGGCCACCTCGCCGTAGGGGGTATTGAGCACCGCTACCAGCCGCGAGCGCGGAAAGGACACCCGTCCGTAAACGGAGAGACAAACCGTCAGGATCAGCACCAGGCCGATGGTCGCCAGCGTCCCTGCTGTCAGGGCCTGCTCCGAATCCCGCAGCGGACTTAGCTTGTAAAACGGCCCCACCAGAAAGTACCCATGGGCCATGCCAATCTCCAAGCCACGCAGAAAGGGCGACAAGCCCTCCCGGTAGATGGGCAGGTTTTGCAGCAGCAGCAGGGTGAGATCCCCCTGGTTTACCGGCGTCTCCAAGTTGCCCACCTGCGGATCTGTGGCTCGCACCCAGCCCCCGCGCTGGAAGTCAAAGCCGTTGGCTGCCGCCCGCGCCCGGATGGCATGCCAGATGTGCCCTGCCAAAAACAGGATCCCCAAGACAAAGTGGGCTGTGGCCAACCAGGTGCGGCTGCTCACCACACCCATCTCGTCGGCAGCCAGCCCCAGCGGCCCGTAGAAAGCCACCGGATAGGCAATCTCGTTGACGCTGACAAAATAGGCCGCCAAGATGCCCATGTAGGCCAGGGCCCCCAGGCTGTAGGAGAGGTAGGCTTCGCCCGAGTAGATCAGGATCTGCTTGGCCCAGGCAAAGGGCCGTGTGGCTATGTGCCACCATCCCCCCAAGACGCAAAGCAGGCCAACGTAGATGTGCCCTCCCACCAGATCTTCTAGGTTATCCACAGCAGCCATGCCCTGCTGGCCCATCAGCGGCGTCAGGTAGGCAAAAATCCGCAGCGGATTGAGGGTGGGATCCGTTACCACCCGCACGCGGCCCAGGTGAGCATCGTACAGCCCTCCCCAGAAGAGCGCTTTGGCCACCAGCAACCACGCCCCCAGCCCCAACAGCAGCAGGTGGATCCCCAGGATGGTGGTCATCTTGTCGTCGTCTTCCCAGTCGTAGCCGAAAAACTGGGCCAAGGTTTCTCCTTTGGGCAGCACCTCCGGCCCCAAAAGGGCATGGAAGATCCCTCCTGCCCCCAGCACCGCCGAGGCAATCAGGTGCAGAACGCCCACCACAAAAAAGGGATAGGGATCCGTGGCCACCCCCTCTGCATTGACGCCGATACCCAACGTGGCCAAATGGGGCAGCAAGATCAGCCCTTGGCTGCCCATGGGCTGAGCCGGATCCCAGTGGGCCACTTCAAACAGGGTCATGCCGCCGGCCCACAGCATGATCAACCCCGCATGGGCCACGTGGGCCCCCAGCAGCTTTCCGGACAGATTCACCAAGCGAGCATTGCCTGCCAACCAACTGACCTGAGGGGATCCCTCGGCAGAGGTAGGTGATGAAGATAGAACTGCGCCAGTCATGACAAACTCCCACAGTATCCACAACAAGTTAAGAAGCCGGGTTTGAGATTACAGATTGAAGAGTGTTTTGAGTTTGGCCGTCCACTCTTTAATTCGTTTTTCCGTCAGCTCCGGCTGATTGTCTTCATCCAGGGCAAGGCCGACAAACTCGCCGTTAACCACTCCCTTGGACTCATTGAACTCGTAGCCCTCTGTGGGCCAGGAGCCGACATTTTTGCCGCCACGCTCGGCGATTTTTTGGGCCAGGATCCCCATGGCATCTTGAAAGTTGTCGGGATAGCCTAACTGATCCCCAACTCCAAAGTAGGCCACCGTCTTACCGGAAAAATCGATTTCATCCAAATTGGGAAAAAACCCATCCCAATCGGCCTGCAGCTCCCCAATGTTCCAGGTTGGACAGCCGATAATTAAGTAGTCGTACTTCTCAAAGTCCTCAATACTGGCTTCGGCAATGTCGATCAAATCCACCTTGTCTTCGCCCAGCTCTTTTTGAATCATCTCAGCAGCTCTTTCGGTATTTCCGGTTTGAGTGCCGAAAAATAGACCTATTTTTGCCATTGCTCCTACCTCGAAACTGCAAGTGCAAAGCCCAAAATTAGATGGCCAGATTGTCGTTAGACCTGCTGCGCAGCAAGCTCTACTCTGCCAGTACGGAAATTGAATCCTCGTGCTTTTAGGGCATGGAAAAGGTGACCCTGAAGGAAGAAAAAGGCCAGCCAAAAGTGGGCATTGGCCAGCCAAACCCTAGATGTGAGAGCCCCCCCTTGCTCAAAAAAGGGATAGCGATCCAAGCCCACCCGCAGCAGCGGCCCATAGAAAACTTCGGGATAGACGACGGGATTGACGGCAACCCAATAGGCGGCAATAAACCCCATCAAGGCCAAAGCTCCCAAGCTGTAGGAAAGATAAGCTTCCCCAGACCAGACAAAAATCCGTTCTGCCCAGGCAAAAGGCTTGGTCACGATATGCCAAATCCCACCTGCCACCAGGAGCAGGCCCAGCCAGAGGTGGCCGCCCACCACGTCTTCCAAAGTGTCCACCCCGGCTATCCAATGGCGACCTTCCGTGCCCAGCAGGTGGCCAAAGGGGTTCCAGTTGGGAGCCACTAGGCGCACTTCTCCCGCCACCGGGTCGAACAACCCGCCAAACACCATTGCCTTGAGCACCAAAAGCCAGGCTCCCAGGCCCAGCAGCACTAGGTGGATCCCTAGGATGGTGGTCATTTTGTCTTTGTCTTGCCAGTCGTAGCTAAACAGGGGAAAAGCTTTGGGATCCAGCACCGCCGGCCCGCGCAGGGCATGAAAAATGCCCCCAAACCCCAAAAAGGCAGAGCTGATGAGGTGGATCGCTCCCACCGCAAAGTAGATATCCGTATCCAAAACTTCCCCGCCGGATCCCACCCCCAGCCCCAAGCTGGCCAGGTGGGGCAAGAGAATGAGCCCCTGCTCATACATCGGTCGGCTGGGGTCAAACTTAGCCAACTCGATCAGGGTCATCGCCCCTGCCCAGAGAACGATCAGCCCGGCATGGGCCACATGCGCCCCCAGCAGCCGGCCAGAAAGAACGGTCAAACGGGCGTTGCCCGCCCACCAGGGGATCTGTTGTTGCGAGCTAGATCCCCCTTCTTGCTTCGGTATCGTCGCTGTCATCTTCGCTCCTCTTGCGTTTCTAAACAAGCTTGCTTGGGAAAAGGCCAGAGACTTTGCCCCAGGCCCGCCTCTGGCCGCACGGACACATCCTTTCGAGACACGCAACCAACTATTGAGAGTAAGTCTCAATAGCAAGCTGTGACTCACTCTAGGCTTCTTGAGAGAAGATATCAATATACCTGGGGTTAAATTTTGTTAAAATCCAGGTTAACTTCGCCTTCCACAGCTTTTGTGCGCGGCAGTTGTCCCTGAAGGGTTGGGCCTAAGCGAGGGATCCCGTGGCAACCGGTGGTAAAAATCTCTCTTTTCTTAAGATTGAGTCTCAATAGCTAGGTTACAATCAAGCCAAAGTTGGCCAAGCCGAGGGGTAAGGAGCCCAGAGGAGATGTCGAGATATCTGAAGCTGTGGACGGGGATAGGGCTTTATGTTCTGGTTAGCGGGGCTGCTTGCGGGGAAAGCCAAAAGGATCCACCGGCCCTGAGCCAGGCCTCGCCCCAGCAGGCGGCTCAAATGAACCCAGAGTGTCGGCCCATCCCGGTGGATGGCGGCGGCGAGGGTGGGGAAGGGGGAGAAGAAGGAGCGGGCTCTGGCCGGCCAGCCGTTGTGCTCTCTCCTGAGCAGCGGTTTCAGGATCGGCAGATTTTGATCGACTTTGCCGATCAGGTGGTGATCCCTGCCTATGAGCAGTTGGCCGCCGATACCCAGGCCCTGTCTCAAGCCATCCAGGCCTTCGTGCAAGATCCCAATTCCCAGACTTTGCAAGCGGCTCGCCAGGCTTTGTCTGTTGCCCGTCTAACGTGGGAGGAGAGCGAGGCTTTTGCCTTCGGGCCGGCGGCCTCCTTGGGGCTAGATGCGGATTTGGACGAATGGCCCCTGAACGAGGTGGAGGTGCTGGAAGTTCTCAACAGCGGCGATCCCCTCACTCCAGAGACCGTGGCCGAGTTGGAAAGCGGGCAAAAGGGATTTCATGCCGTGGCCTTCCTGCTCTTTGGCGTGGATAACAATAAGTCCTTGCAAGACTTTACCGAGCGGGATCGGGAGTACTTGGCTGCCCTTGGCCCGGTTTTGGCGGATACGGCGGAAAAGCTACTCAAGAGCTGGACAGAGGGCGTGCAAGGGCTGCCTGCTTTTCGCGAAGAATGGGTGAAAGCCGGGGAGGGCAGCAAGAGCTACCTGACGCTGCAAGCTGCTGCTGAAGAAATAGCCCAAGGTATTCTCAGCATGTTGGACGAGCTGGGCAAGGTCAAAATTGGCAAAGCCTTCGCCCAGCAAAATCCCTTTCTCTTGGAAAGCCGCTTTGCCCACCATTCGCTGCCGGAGTTTCAGGCCAACCTGCGCAGCGTCCAATATGCTTACTTGGGTGGATTTAGGGATAGAAAAGGTCGCGGCCTCAGCCAATTTGTCCGGGACATCAACCCCAATTTGGATAGTCAAATTCAGTCGGAGTTACAAGCAGCAGCGGCGGCTCTCCAGGGGATCCCTGACCCTATCGAAAAAAGCCTTTGCGATGCCAATGCCCGTGGATCTATTACCGCCGCTATGGAAAAAATTGAAGACGCTTTCGATAACTTTGCTCAGGAAGTTGTGCCGCTTCTGCAGCAGTAGGAAAGTCCGAAAAGAGTTGAGTTGCCGCTATTTTGATAGCCTATGCGTCGTCTTCTCCAGATGTTCATGCTGGGATTGGCCTCTCTTTGGGCAGCGAGCTTTCTGGCTTTTTCCGCCGGCCTAGATGGATCCCAGCCATTGCCCCCGCAAGCGGGTGGCGAAACAACCCTTTGGAACCGCACCTCAACAGCCTACGAGCAGCCGGCCCCCAATTTGGATCCCCGCTGGGCCAGGCTGCATGCCCTGGGGGACATTGCCTTTGAGGCCAACTTTGTAGCGGCTCCAGCGCCTGTTAACCCCGGCCTTGGACCTCTGTTCAACAACAACTCCTGCGCCGGTTGTCATGTCAAAGACGGCCGCGGTCTACCCGAGAAAGGACAGCGGGTGGTTAGGGTGAGCCAGGTTGGATCCCTGGATAGAAGTGGGGATCCCCGGCCTTTTGGATGGGAGGCCATGGCTCCTTATGGCAACACTCCCCCTGTGCCCGGCATCGGCACGCAGATTCAAGAAAAGGCCGTTCGAGGCTATCGGCCAGAGGCCAAGGTGGAGTTGCACTGGGTAGAGCAGACCGGGCAGTACGCCGACGGAACCGCCTACAGGCTTCGTTCTCCTGTTGTGAAGCTGTTGACTCTGAAGGGATCGCCGATTGAGCCTGTCCTCATCTCCCTGCGGATCCCCCAGCCGGTGTTTGGAGCGGGCCTACTGGAAGCAGTTCCCGAGTCTGCAATCCTAGAAGCAGCCGATCCCGACGACACTGATGGGGATGGCATCTCTGGCCGCCCCAACTCTGTTTGGGATCAAGAGCAGCAGCGTCTGGTGCTGGGACGGTTTGGTTGGAAAGCCAATACCCCCAACCTCAGGCAACAAACTGCGGCCGCCTACGCCAACGACATGGGTGTCACGAATCCTCTTTTTCCGGCCGCCGATGGCAGCCAAGATATCGACGAGGACACTCTCCAAGCGACAACCGTTTACGTGCAAACCCTGGCCGTGCCTGGCCGCGTCCTTTGGCAGGATCCCCAAGTTCAGCGAGGTGAAAAGCTCTTCGTCCAAGCCCAATGCGCCAAGTGTCACCGACCAGAGCTGCACACCAGCATTCATGAGATCGCTGCCCTGGCCAACCAAGTCATCCACCCCTACACCGATTTGCTGTTGCATGACATGGGCGAAGGACTGGCAGATGGCCGCCCTGACTTTGAGGCTACGGGCCGAGAATGGCGCACCCCCCCTTTGTGGGGCATCGGCTTGTCGCAGACAGTTCTGCCCTACTCCGGCTATTTGCACGATGGCCGCGCTCTCAGCCTCGAGGAGGCCATTCTCTGGCATGGGGGAGAAGCTGAACGCTCCCGCGAGATCTTTAAAAATATGGCTGCTGAAGACAGAGAAGCCCTGCTCTATTTTCTTCGATCCCTCTAGAGCTCCGCCCATTTCCGCAGCAGGTTCGCGTAAACTTTGGAGACCAAATCAAAGTGGCGTGTCTTGCCCGATTCCTGAAACATCTGCAGCCGCACAGTCTCTAAATCAAAGAGGATCTCGCGTTCTTGCGGATCCCTAATTAGGCTTTGAACCCAACTGACGACAGCATAGCGGATCCCGCGGGTTACAGGCTCAACTTGGTGCAAGGTCGAAGCAGGATAGAGAATCAAGGCGCCCGCCGGCAGCTTGTAGGCTCGTTCTCCTTCGCTACTCTCAATTTTTAGCGCACCACCCTCATAGTCTTCGGGGGCACTCAGAAATAGGGTAAAGGAAATATCTGTACGCATAAGCTGACGCTGATCAACCATAAGCGCATCGTCGGTATGAGTGCCGTAAGACATGCCCGCTTCGTAGCGGCTAATCAAAATAGAATGAATGAGCTTGGGCCGAGCAGCCATCTGAAACAGCAAATTGCGCTCTAGAGCTGCAAAGACAATCTCCTGAATCTTCTGGTGCTGGAGGAATCCCTTAGGAATCTGCCTATTATTTTTGACAAGCCTGGCATTCCAGCCAGCCGTCAGGGCACCATCTGCAAATTCAGCATCGGATGTAATGGCCAAGGTTTGTTGCAATTCTGCTAAACTGAGAACATCGCCAATACACAAGAGCATTGTCAACCTCTAAAGATCAAAACATGCAACACCTTCTACACTAGCAAAACAAAGCCTATAGAAATCATGCCTGTTTCAAACGCTCCTTGAAAACCTCAAGTACAGCCTGTTAATTTAAAATAGGGTACAGATTTTAAGAGGAAGGAGAGAAGGGAATGCCAACCCATTCTTTGGATCTACGGCAAAGAGTTGTGGCAGCTTATCTGGCAGGTAAGACCTCTATCCGCCAGGTAGCCGAACGGTTCATGGTGACCAAAAGAACAGTACA